>JAURNO010000309.1 GCA_030830145.1 Verrucomicrobiota bacterium | reverse complement strand
TCAATCGGATCGCGGCCTTCCAGCCATTGTCTCCATACTGTGATGCCGGAAACCCCGGCTTCGGCATAACGCTCGACTGCTTCCTCCAGTTCCCACCCCTTGGTGGTGATGGTATGAACACAGAGGCGCGAAAAATCAGTGAGGGGGTCTGCG
This sequence comes from Verrucomicrobiota bacterium, assembly GCA_030830145.1. GTDB lineage: Bacteria > Verrucomicrobiota > Verrucomicrobiia > Opitutales > Seribacteraceae > Seribacter. The sequence goes on along the minus strand of JAURNO010000309.1, from coordinate 3,094 downwards.
GTCATGATTGAAGAGAGTAGAAAGGAATATTCATGCGCCCGGCGATACGCATCGGACGGATCAAGGCTTCCCGCATGCGGGCTTGTTCGTCCCCGGGACGCAGGTCCGGACAGTCGGGATGAATCTCAGCCGAATCGATAACCCCCAACATGTTGAGGATCTCCGCGGTGCTGTGCTTATAACCGGCGGCACTTCCCTTGTCATCCAAGCGGAAGACCGAGTCCTCGAGCGATTGAAAGGCTTCGAATAACTTGTAGACCCGGGAATCAAAATCATCTTTGCGCCAATATTTCTTGGCTGCGCAAATCAAAGGGCAGGCGGAAACCCCGGCCCCGATCAGCAAGGGCAAACCCATGCGGATGGCGGAGGCGATTCCGAAATCGTCCCCGCTGTGTGGGGCGAAATCAAGACCGAGATCCCGACACATCGATGCCCAATACAAAAAGTGCGGTTCGTCCAATGTTGAAATTTTGCCCCCTGTGAATTTCACATGGCCGGCCAATTGATGAAGCAACCAAGGCTCGAAGGGAGTCGCCCAAGGAACGAAAGCAGGCTCGAGAGCATGCACCAAGGCGGGCACTTCGATTTTCTCGGCAATTTCGAAATAGGCATCTCTTCTGTTCTCGGGGTCCAAGGCGTTGAGGGCTTGGGAAGTCATGATCATCACTTCACAAGGTGAGTGGGCTTGGGCAATTTCCAGATGAGGATGGTAACAGGAAGCCCGAAAGTCGGATGGCGATGCCCCCACCGCAGTCACCCCACTGATAAAAGAGGCTTCGGGATAAAGCGAGCGGAAACGGGTGATTACTTCCTCATAGAGCTCGTTGGAGAGGTTGAATACGTATCCGGTGTCGGCGTTAAGGACGAAGGTAATTTCCACCCCGAAGGCATCGGCGCACCCGGTCATCCATTGGAGCATCCTCTCGAAGCTGCCCCAGTCGGGTCGCCCGTCCCTGAAAGGAAGCAAGGCAGCCACGCAAAGGCGCGGCTTGGAAACGGGGTCGAGCAGTTCTTCTTCACGAGAATGAGCCCACTTGGTTTCGCTCCATTGAGTGGTGGGTTTGAGTTCGGATGAATCTGTAATCATCATCACATTATACCTGCTTTACCCCTCATGCGTTAGGACAAGACTCGACAAATTAGCACTTTTCAGACATTTTTTTTGTCAAGTCCATTGGAATGCAAAAACAAAAACCACAACCCATTTTCCTTGAGGATCTGACTCTGTCCTTCGGTGGGTTTACAATCCTCAGGTTCGCCTATCACAAACATTCCAACCAAAGCGACAAAATCTCCCCTCACAAACATGCCCATTCTCAATTTCTGCTCTACTTGAGAGGAAGAGGGATTCAAACGACCGACCTAGGTAAACAACAGGTCATGCGGGGCTCGTTTCTTTATTTCCCCCCCCATACGATTCACGGGTTCATCAAGTCGATGGAATCACCTCCCCTTTCTTTGGTCTTCGACTTCAAAGAGAAGAAACCGTTCAGCCCCAATCCTGTTTTCAAAATCCTGCCTCCGGCTATTTTATCCGAAATCGAGAAAAACCTTCATCGAACGATCGAATCCGCGGACTTGGGACATGACAAGTCTCCGACGATGGCCGCCCGGATGCTCACTCTTTTTGCAGTCCTCCACGATAGCCTCCACCAAGAGAATGAATCGAATCCGAGGATCCATCCCTTCACCAGCAAAATACGCCGTCGACTTGCCGGTTTGCCCAAGGTCGTAGAATCCCCTCGCGAACTTGCCCAATTCATTGGAGAAGATCTGAGTTCTCTCAACCGCAAGGTACGCAATGAGTCGGGGTTGAACCTGGGAACCTTGATTGACGAACGCAGGCTTGAACTCTCCTATGCCGCACTCAAAGCAGGGAAACTTCCCATATCCCAAATTGCATGGAACACCGGCTTTCAGGATCCCAATTACTTTTCCCGATGGTTTAGAAAAAAAGTCGGACAAACTCCATTGCAATGGAGGAAGAGCGCGAACTTGGAATCGTAAAACGCCGGGCGAACGAGTTATTTACCGTGCTCGTCCGCCTTCTTTGACTCGGCCAAAGTCTCTTTGTTTCTTGATTGCAAGAAGCCGATCAGGTCGCGCAAGTCGACGGGAGACAAAGTCAAACCCAAGGGCGGCATCGCTGAAACGGGGGGGGAAATATCCTTCACCTGATCTTCACGTATAGCCGATTTCTTACCATCGGGTGCGATCACCGTGATGACCCCGTCTTTCTTTTCGGCAATTCGTCCAACCAAGGAAGTTCCCTTCAGCAGGGTGACATTGGACAACCCGTAACCGGGAGTAATTTCCGCACTTGGGTTAACCAGGGATTCGAGCAGCTTGGAGGGCTCAAGGCGTTCTCCGACCAAGGTCAACTCGGGGCCCTGTATGCCTCCTTCAGCCCCAACCTTGTGACATTGCAGACAGGCTCCTTGGTTGTTGAAAACTTTTTCCCCTTCCGAGGGATTACCTCCGACCAAACTCAACGCATGGATTCGACCGGGATCTCCCGCCGCATAGGTTGCCGCGACTTTCTTGGCTTGGGCTTCATCCGAACCGCTCAAGGCAAGGTAAAGATCAAGCCAAAGCTCGGGCTTCACTTCCAGTTCTCGATTCCGCCATAGCTCAATGACCTGGGCGTAATCCCGACGAACCAAACTCTTCAGGATGGCTCGGGCCACCGGCAAACTGTCTTCCTTGAATGCCTGCAGGGAAAGCGTGGAGGCCGGATCAAGTCCGCGGTCCAAAAGATAACCGAAGGCGGCGGCACGCAACAATTCTTCCTTGTCTTTAGACAGATTGAGTAAGAGCAGATCGTCCTCTTTTTCGCCCCGGGCAACCAATCCCTTCAGGTTGGCAACCCGGATTTCGGGGTCGAGTTTCGAATCGGAAACTTGTTTGCGCAAGGTTGCGAGGTCTATGGAAAGGCCTGATTTCCGGGCGAACGCGGCAAGCAAGGAAGCGAGCTTGGGATCTTTCTCTTTTTCGAGAAGGGGGGTCAGGTCAGCGCCGATTTTACCGACGACCTCCGTCAGTCCGCCCTTGCTGGCGGAACAGGGACGATAATGACCGAGAACTGGATCGGTAT
>JAURNO010000308.1 GCA_030830145.1 Verrucomicrobiota bacterium | reverse complement strand
GTCCAGGTCGGAAATCGGCGTCCCGGAAGTTTCACCGAGTTTTTCGAGCCATTGCTTGAAGGGGGCAGCCAATCCGATTCCCCACGCCTTGTCCGGACGGAAAGTGGGGTAGACCCCGGTTTCGATTTCCGGATTGTTTGAGATTGCCTCGTGATGGACGATCGGATCGGCCGGATCATCCGTCGTACACAGAGCTTTCACGTCGAAGCGCTTGAGCATTCCCCGGGCCGAGAAAGACGGGTCGGCCAACTGCTCGTTTGCTTGGTCCCAAATGTCCTCAGCGGTGTCGGGGCCGAGCAGGGCATCGATCCCGAAGCAACGCTTCAGTTCGAGGTGCGTCCAATGGTAGAGCGGATTGCCCAAGGCATGAGGAATGGTCGCGGCCCAAGCCAGGTACTTTTCCTTGGAATCGCCGTCTCCGGTAACCAATTCTTCGGGTGTGCCATTTGCCCGCATGGCCCGCCATTTGTAATGGTCGCCCTCCAACCAAATTTCAGCCAAGTTGGCAAACCTACGATCCTCGGCAATCTCATCGGGGGGGAGGTGGTTGTGAAAGTCGAGGATCGGTTGGTCCTTGGCGTACCCATGGTAGAGTGCGACCGCTTCCTTACCGGTCAATAAAAAGTCATCGTGGATGAAGCTCATGGTGTGGATTGCTCCTTTTATTTTCCGCCCTTCTTCTTCGGTCCCCATGGCCAGGGCTTTGCCAAAGCCTTTACGGCCCAGCCCTCCCACAAACCGGCCATTTCCTCGGCCCGGCCGGCGTGCTTCTCGCTCAAATCGTTGAGTTCCGTTCGGTCCTTTTCAAGATCATACAGTTCCCAGGCTCCGCGCGCCCCCTTGGCCACCAGTTTCCATTTTCCGATGCGAATCGCCCGGTTGCCCTCGTGTTCCCAAAAGATCGGGTTTTCTCGCTTGAACTTCTTTCCGCTGAAGGCGGGCGCGATCGATACCCCCTGCAAGGGAACGATTGCCCGCCCGTCCACTTTCTTCGGATAAGTCGCGTTGCCCAAGTCCACGCAGGTTGCCATCAGGTCGATCAAGTGGGCGGGTTGGGAATCCATCTTTCCATTGAGCTTCTCATCTATCCCATTTGGCCAGTGAGCGACCAATGGCGAACTGATTCCGCCTTCGTGGACCCAGTGCTTGTATTGGCGGAAAGGCGTGTTGCTGGCGTTCGCCCAGGACAGACCGTAGCCATGATAGGTGTCCGCGCCTCCGGTCATGACCTCGGTGCCCTGTTTCATAACTACCCCCTCGCGGGTGCGCTTGGGGATCATGTCCATTTGCAAATCAGTCGCTTTCATGGGTTTTAACTGGTCGGGATCCTTGTCTTTGTACTGGATACCTTTCCTTCTGCCCATGCCCTCGGCGCAGCCTCCGTTGTCGGCGATGAACATGATCAAGGTGTCGTCGAGCATCTTTCTTTTTTCCAAAGCTCCGATTACGTTGCCGAGTCCTTGGTCGAGTCGGTCGACCATGGCGGCATAAGTTTCCATCAGACGGATTTCCCACTCCTTGTTCGGGGCATCCTTCCAAGCCATTCCGTCGCGAGGCGACAACTTCCATTTTTTGTCAATCAAGCCCATTTTCAATAGGCGCTCGTAACGAGCCTTGCGCATGACCTCCCAACCCTCGTCGTAACGGCCCTTGTACTTGGCCATATCCTCGGGCAAGGCATGCATTGGCCAGTGCGGGGCCGTGTGGGCTATATACAAGAAGAACGGTTCGTCCCTCTTGTGCTCGGTGATGAACTTGGCTGCATGATCATTGATCGCATCCGTGTAGTAGAACGTCTTGGGCTTGTACTCCGGATCGGCATAGGGGGAGATCAAAGTGTTGTTCCGAGTCAGGGAATTTGGATCGAAGAAACTACCCGCTCCGTGGATGGTTCCGTAAAACCGATCGAACCCGCGCTGCCTGGGCCAGTTATGTTGGGAGTCACCCGGGCGAACCTTTGGGGTGACGTGCCACTTCCCGGAGATGTAGGTTGAATAGTCGGCCGTTTTCATCACCTCCGCGATGGTTCGTACGTTCTTGCCCAGATCCCCCTTGTATCCTGGTAGGTTGCGGTCGTTCATCATGTGTCCGATTCCCGCCTGATGGGGGTAGGTTCCGGTAAGCAAGCTGGCCCGGGTCGGGCAGCATCGGCCGGTGTTGTAAAATTGGGTGAAGCGCAACCCGTTCTTGGACAGACGGTCCAGGTTGGGGGTTTCGATCTCGCTTCCATAGCAACCGATGTCCGACCAACCCATGTCGTCGGCCATCACAATGATGACGTTGGGCCGCTTGGCGGCCCAACCGAGGAGAGGCAAGATGAACAGAATTGAAAGAAGTGCGGGTGTTTTTTTCATAGTGAGGATTAGGCAAAAGGGCTTTTTGCTTGCTCGATGGGGGAGGAGTCAATACTTATCAAGGGTTTTGGAGCGCGGCGCGGTAGCCAAGTGGTAAGGCCGGGGACTGCAAATCCTCTATTCGCCGGTTCGATTCCGGCCCGCGCCTCCAAATTCCTGCGGATCATTCCGCCCCGTTCCCGGGCTTCGCCCTCTCAAGTATTGCATACTTGTGGAATCGTTGATTGGCCGTCCCTATCG
>JAURNO010000307.1 GCA_030830145.1 Verrucomicrobiota bacterium | reverse complement strand
GAAGTCATCCGAGTTGATTTAGTAGAGCAAGCACTAGCTCAACGGGGCAAACAAAAGGAGTTTGACCGCTTGATGGTCAAGTGTACTTGGCTGATCGCTTCTTCCTTTATTCTCAGCGCAACTTTGAATTATCTGCTCTCGGATTGGATCGTGGTTACGGAACCGGAACAACCCGTCGCATCCAAGGCCGTCATCGAGATCGAGGAGGATACCTTAGCCGACATGGATCAACTTTTCATACCCATCAAAGGTGAAGAGGACCGTGAGATTATCCTGACCGCTACCACAAAGTTGACAGGTCCAGAGCAAATTACGGAAACTTTTGGCCTCAACGGGGAACCGGATCAGACTGCATCGCTGCTTGCCAACTGTATCAACCTGAGTTTTGTCGAAGGGCAGGGCAAAAGTGGGCTCCTTGCTTCCCATCAGGAAAACAAGGTGACGATCAAACAGCTTTCAGGCGGAGCCTTTGATGAATTGATTATCAAGAAGTCTGGTTCGAGAAAGCAAGAGGTCGAGATCTCCGAGTTCAAGGGGGGAACTTCTTTCAATGACGAGGTGGGCAGAATGATGGGGTGGAGCTTTCCAGTCATCAGCATCCCGTGCATTCTTGTAAGCGGTTATGCCTTTTGGATCCTGATCCGGGGCATCAAGGAGTTTGCCGGTATGCCGCTTGAGGAAATCTTGGCCAATGCTCCGCCACCCCCGAAGAGGTAGATGCTCGGAGTATTCCTACCTCTCTTCCAGAGAAAGGTAAGGCCTCAGAGTTTCTCCTTGGTAAATTTGCCTTGGCCTATGGATTTTCTTTCCATTCTCGGCTATTTCTTTCCAGTGAGAAAGCCAACCCGGTGTTCTGCCTATTGCAAAAAGGACCGTGAACATGTTGGTGGGAAAGCCTAATGCCTGCAAAATGATTCCGCTGTAGAAATCTACGTTGGGATAAAGCTTTCTCTGTATGAAATAGGAGTCCTCCAAGGCAACCTCCTCGAGCCTGCGGGCGATATCCAAAATAGGACTGGTGACCCCAAGGGCTTCCAATGCCTGATCGCTTGCATTCTTCAATATCTTGGCCCGAGGGTCGTAATTTCGATAAACGCGATGGCCAAAGCCCATCAGCCTTGATTTTCCCTGTTTGGCGGATTCGATAAAGTTGCTTCCATCATCTCCGGACTCGTGGATTTCATTTAACATTTTGATGACGGCCATGTTGGCTCCACCGTGTAAGGGCCCCCAAAGCGCAGAGACTCCACCTGCGAGCGATGCAAAAGGGTTGGCTCCTCCGGAAGCAATCATCCGGCAAGTCGAAGTTGAGCAATTTTGCTCATGGTCGGCATGCAGCAAAAATATCTGATCAAGCGCGTTTTGAACGGGTTCGGGAATTTCATCCGTTCCATCGTCTTCGGCAAACATCATAGATAAGAAGTTGCCACAGTAACTCTTGGAAGTATCCGGTTGGGGCAATTCCTTATTCTGGGAATTTCTGTGATGAGCTGCCGCGATGGTGCGTACCGTAGAAATGATAAGGGCGGCAACTTGGTCGAAGGCTTCAAGGTCCTTTTCCCGGTCGTTCGTCGAAAACTCTGGGTAAGCCCCTCCAAGGGCTTGTAATCCAGAAGCCAAAACAGCCATCGGATGGGCGCTTTTAGGCATGGCATTGACCGCCTTCAATACTTCTGGGGGAAGTTCGCAGTACTCCGATACTCTTTTCCTGAACTCCTGTAAGGCGGAGTTAGAGGGAAGGTTTCCGTAAAGCAAAAGATAGGCGGATTCCAGGAAAGTCGACTTCTCTGCAAGCTCGGCAATGTCGTAGCCACGGTATCTCAAAATGCCTTTGTCTCCATCTATAAAGGTGACTGAGCTTTCGCAGGAACCGGTGTTTCCATAACCATCGTCAAAAGTAATCAGCTTACTCTCTTTGCGTAGACGGCTGATATCGACAGCCTGTTCTTGTTCGGTTCCGGTAATTACATCCAGAGAATATTTTTGATCGCCTATTTCTAGGTTTGCAGTGTCTGCCATAACGAAGGGGGTAAAAAGAGGGTAAAAAACACTTCTGTCATCACTGAGAGATTTTTTCAAGAAAGTTCCTATATATTTGCAAACCTTTTGCCTGACTTTTTTCAGGATGAAACTGAGTGGCAAAACAATTATTGTAGGAAATGCCACTGGTAAAAGAGTATCCGTACTTTGTTTTCATCAGGTCTAATTTTTCGTCCTCTTCCGCAAGATGGAAACTATGAACAAAATAAAATTGATCGCCATCATTTAGGCCACGAAGCATCGGGTCCTCCAAGGGAAGTTCCCATTTCACTCCGTTCCAGCCCATGTGCGGTATTTTTGCTCCTTCGGGAAGCGAAGAGAATCGTTTCACATGACCGGAAAAAACCTGCAGTCCAGAATGCGTTCCTTCTTCGGACCCTTCAAACAAAACTTGCAAGCCAAGACAAATTCCGAAGTAAGGCTTGTCTGCCTGAATCCATTTGATGATCGCGTCATCCAAACCAGTATCTCCAAGAGCCTGCATGCATTGATCGAAAGTTCCTTGTCCGGGAAAGACCAATGCATCCAAGTCATTCATTCCCGAGGGGTGATTGACTATTTTGGCACCGGTGCCGAGAAACTCAAAAGCTTTGATTACGCTTCTGAGGTTTCCCGTCCCGTAATCAACAACTCCTACTTTGGGGGAAGATTTCACTCGGACTCGAGCATCAAGAGGATAAAGTCCCTTTGGTCGAGGGTATCGAGCCGCCCAACCGAGACTCGATTTGCGTAGCAAGGTCCAAGGCCTTGGCAAAGCCTTTGAAAATGGCTTCGGCTACATGATGGGGCTCGGTACCATGCTCCAAGCGGATATGAAGATTACAAGCTACTTCGTTTGCGAACGATTGAAAAAATTCCTTGAAAAGTTGGATGTTGAAATCTCTGACCAAGCTGACGGGGGGATCTGCATCGTAAACCAATATTCCTCGATTACTCAGGTCCAAAGCAACCGTAACGAGGGTCTCGTCCATGGGCAAAACAAAGAAACCGTACCTCTTGATACCGGACTTGTCACCCAAAGCATCCCGGAAGGCTTGGCCCAAACTAATTCCCATGTCTTCGACCAAATGATGATAGTCTATCTCGATATCTCCTTCGGCTTTGATGGTCAGATCGAAAAATCCATGCTTGGAGAAGAGGGTGAGCATATGATCGAGAAAGGGTATTCCTGTCGAAATTTCCCCCTTGCCCGATCCATCCAAACCAAGATCAATCTGGATCTGAGTTTCTTTCGTGTCTCGATTGACTACGGCTGTTCTTGAGTTTTCCATTCGATTATTCTTTCCAAGAGGATATCCATATCCCGAGAATTGCCAATACTGATTCTAACATAGGAAGAAGTCAGTTCATGTTGGGGAAAATAACGGATCAGGACGTTTCTCGAGGCAAGATAGTCATAAAGATCGGATGCGACTTCAGGACCTGATTCTCCTTTGAAGTCAATCGGTCTGGTGAATATGAAATTCGCTCCGCTCGGACAACTTTTCCATCCCCATTCATCCAAGACCATTGCTAACTTCGTTCTTTCCTTAACAATCAAGGTAAGGGTTTCTTCAAAATAATTTCGATCGTTCAGGCTGGCCAATGCTGCTGCCTGAGCCAAGCGGTCCACATTGTATACTTCTCTCGCCTGATCCAGTATGGAAATGATTTTGGGTGACGATAACGCATAGCCAACGCGCAAGCCGGCAAGAGAGTACGACTTGGACATTGTCCGAGTTATGATCAGATTTGGATAGTCATCCAGGAGGGACAATGCATTTTGCCCGGCAAAGTCGGCATAAGCCTCGTCGATGACTACGATGCCTTGAAATTCAGAGAGAATGTACCTGAAGCAATCCATTGAATATTCTCGGCCACTTGGGGCATGGGGACTTGTTATGAAAAAAAGGTTTGCTCCAGAATCGACGATCAACTTCGGATTTATGGTGAAAGCGTCATCGTCAAAAGGTATTCGAATCAGGCTCGAACCTTGAAGAGACGCTACGACTTCGTAGAGAGAATAACTAGGCTCGAGCATGCCCACTTTCAACTTTTCGTCCGAAAAACAACGGGTACACAAATTGAGAAGATCGTCGGACCCATTGCCCACAATGACTTGGGAGGCTTTCAATCCATGCAACTTTGCAATACCAGCTCTTAGGTCATTCGAAGATGGGTTGGGATAAAGCCTGAGAGATTCCAGTTCACCAAGGATCGCATTTTTGATCTGGGCACTGGGAGGGTAGGGGTTTTCATTCGTGTTGAGCTTAACCGTTCCATCAGAGATCTCGGGTTGCTTGCCGGGAACGTATGGATGGTGTTGAGTGAGAGGGCGGGAAAGCTGTGGGCCATGCTCCATCTTGCTCAACCCTTTTCTTCGATGCGCATGGAAAGGGCCCGGCCATGGGCGTCGAGCTTCTCCATCTTGGCAAACTCAGCGATAACCTGTTGAGCTTTTCTCGCCGAGTTTTCATCGTACTTGATGAAACTAGTTCGCCTCATGAAGTCATTCAGTTTGAGGCCCGATGAGAACCGGGATGATCTACCCGTAGGAAGAACATGGCTTGGGCCTGCCGCGAAATCACCGAGGGAGGTTGCGGTCTCATGTCCCATGAGAAAGGCCCCCGCCGTCGTGATCTTTTCGGTCAGCAGGGTTAGGTTCTCTTCCGAAACCTGAAGTTCGAGATGTTCAGGGGCGATAAAGGAGGCTACCTCGGCAAGCCTCGGAAGATTGGGAAGATAAATGGAAAGAAAACCATTTTCAAGTACTCGCAGAATTGATTGTCGATGGGAGAGTGTTTTGACCTGTAAATCGATCTCGATTGCAACCTGCGAAAAGAGGGCTTCGTCCGTGAAAAGAAAATAGATTTTTTCTTTTCCGGATCCATGTTCCGCTTGAGCCAAAAGGGCCGCCGCAACATAGGCCGGATTGGCCGTGGAGTCAGCAATGACCATGACCTCGCTAGGCCCTGGAAGAAGATCAATCCCAACAGTGCCAAAGGATTGTCTTTTGGCCTCATTGACGTAGGCATTGCCCGGACCGTAAATTTTATCAACTGCATTAATTGTTTCGGTACCAAAGGCCAAGGAGGCGATCGCTTGAGCCCCCCCCACCCGGTAGACCTCGGAAACCCCCAACATTTCAAGGGCAGCCAATATCTGAAAGGAGACCTTGCCATTGGAGTCAGGCGGGGTGACGACGGCAATTTCAGGTACCTTGGCGACCTTTGCTAAAGTAACCGTCATAATCACGGTGGAAACCAAAGGTACGTTTCCGCCCGGAACATATATACCCACTCGATCAATCGGATAATGCCTCTCCCCGACTTCGGCTCCATGCTCGTTTAAGGTACTCCAATCTTCCGGCATGCTCTTGTTGTGAAATAACTCGACGTTCGTAATGGCTTCTTGAATGGCAGAGCGTTCGGATTCCGATAACTTTGATTGAGCATCGGTTAGCTCTGCGGGATTGACAACGATTTCATCCGCAGCAAGCGAAGCCCCGTCATACAAAAGTGTCTTCTCAAGAAGAGCTGCATCGCCACGCAAACGAATATCCTCCAAGATGCCGGAAACCGTTTCAGTTACTTCACAATCCGGGACGGAAACGGAGCCGAACTCCCGCAGGACCGATAGGAGATCAGGAGAATCCGAAAGATAGGAATAATTCATGAGAAAGGCACCTGGCTACTCCCATTCGATTGTACTGGGGGGTTTGGAACTAATATCGTAAACGACTCGATTGGCACCCTTTACTTCGTTGATGATTCGATTTGAGACCTTTCTCAAAAGCTTGTCCGGTAATTGAGCCCAATCCGCTGTCATTGCATCACTGCTGGTAACGGCACGAAGGGATATCACATTCTCATAGGTTCTTTCGTCTCCCATAACGCCAACACTGCGAACGGGAAGGAAAACGCAAAATGCCTGCCAAAGCCTGTGATACCATCGAGACTCTATCAATTCCTCGATAAAGATAGCGTCCGCTTCCCGAAGTACACGAAGGCGTTGCGGTTTGATTTCACCGACCACCCGGACTCCAAGGCCAGGACCAGGAAAAGGATGCCGCATGAGAACTTCTTTCGGTAGACCAAGCGTTCTGCCCAAATCACGAACCTCATCCTTGAAAAGCTCACGTAGTGGTTCGAGAAGAGAAAGCTTCATGCTTTTGGGCAAACCTCCAACATTATGATGGCTTTTGATCAAAGCGGCTGGGTTGCCTCCGATTGGAACGCTTTCTATTACGTCGGGATATAGCGTTCCTTGAGCCAAAAAATCAACCTCGCCCAATTTCTTGACCTCTTGATCAAAAACTTCAATGAAAGTTTTACCAATTATTTTTCTCTTCTTCTCCGGGTCGGTTACTCCCTTCAGACGGTTCAAGAAAAGAGCACCCGCACGGGCAACCTTCAGTTTACCGGGAATATGATTATGAAAAAGTTGTATCACTTGATCTCTTTCATTTAACCGCAAAAGGCCATTATCGACAAAAATACAGGTGAGTTGTTTTCCAATTGCCCGGTCAATGAGGGCAGCGGCAACAGACGAATCAACTCCGCCGCTTAAACCCAAAATGACTTTTTTGTCTCCCACCTGCTCCTGGATGGAACGAATAGATGCCTCGGTGAAATCCTCCATACCCCAATCACCTTCACACTTACAAACCTGTGTGAGAAAGTTTTGAATGATTTGGGTACCTTTTTCGGAATGCTCGACCTCGGGATGAAATTGTAAACCATAGAACTTTCTCGCGGGGTCTTCTATGGCGGAAAAACGCGAGTTTTCAGTTCTGGCAAGTTCCCGAAACCCTTTCGGCAACTTGGTCAGGCAATCGCCATGAGAGTTCCAAACGGTCAATTCTTTTGGAAGCCCCTTGAACAAGGTGCCGGGCTTAGTGATGGAGAGCTTCCCCCTTCCGTACTCCCTTTGTTGGCTTGCTTTTACTTCTCCGCCCAACATTTTACCCATGAGTTGCAACCCGTAGCAAATACCCAGAATTGGTACTCCCAAATTAAATAAACTTCGATGTGGTTTGGGGCTTCCATTGGCCAAGACACTGGCAGGTCCACCTGACAGCACGAGGCCTACAGGTTTAAGGGCCTTTATCTCTCCGACGGGAGTATCAAAAGGCAAAACCTTTGAGTATACATTTGCTTCCCTAATACGACGGGCTATCACTTGCGTATACTGTGACCCGAAATCCAATACTACAATCGTCTGTGCCATAAGTGTAAGATGTTTTTCATGATTCAGCTCATGAAATTCTTAAAAGGTAACGAGGAAAAGGGCAACCCTACCTCATTGCAACACTAACCTAAATTTTTCCTATTTTCGACTATCTAGAAGCCGCTTGATGGAACCGTCCGGTTCCAAATAGGTTCGCTAATCCTTTGCTTGTTCCTCGTCCTTCGACTCGGTGTCTTCGGAGGATTGCTCGTCGGGAGAGGCTTCAGTATCGGCATTCGCTTCAGGTTCAGCCTCTTTCGAATCGGTGTCTTCCGAGGGTTCCTCGGCAGGCGAAGCTTCTGCATCCGCAATCGCTTCGGGTTCCGATTCCTTCGACTCGGTGTCTTCGGAGGATTGCTCTTCGTTGGAAGTCTCCGTATCCGAGCTCGATTCGGGTTTTTCTTCGGTTATTTGTTCCTCGGTAACAGGCTCTTCAGGCTCTGCCGAAGATTCTTCGGATGCAGCTTCATCAGTCTTTGATTCGGACGACTTGTTTGAATCCTTCGCAGACTTCTTTGCCGAAGCTTTCTTTTTCTTTGCCTTCTTTTTAGGAGCATCTTCGACAAACTCGATGATTGCCATATCAGCGGCATCCCCTAGCCGAGGCATTGCTAATTTATAAATTCTCGTATACCCACCATTTCGATTTACGAACTGCTCCACCAATTCGTCGAACAGTTTCTTGACTGCCTTTTTATTTCGTATCCGAGCAATAGCGAGCCGACGATAGTGAACTTTTTGTGCGGCGTCAGAAGCAACGTGAGCTTTCTTTGCCAATGTAATGACTTTCTCAATTGACGGACGAAGTGCCCGTGCCTTGGCCAATGTGGTGGTGATTCGGCCATTCTCGATCAAGGAACAGGACAAATTCGCAATCAAAGAAATGCGATGCGCTGTCTTGACGCCGAGAAGATGGTTGTGTTTACGATGTCTCATCCTGCGGGAAAATAAAAGGTGATGGAGGGGTGGGTATTAGTTGGAGGCAGAATCGAGCAAACGGTTTTCAAATTTCATGCCCAAGGACAATCCAAGTTGTTCCAATTTAGCCTTAATCTCGTTTAGTGATTTCTTACCAAAATTGCGGTATTTAAGCATTTCAGGCTCAGATTTGGTGGCAAGTTCACCTACGGTAGTTATGTTCGCGTTGTTTAGGCAATTTGCTGCACGTACAGACAACTCGATCTCATTTACGCTCATACCAAGTAGGTTACGAAGCCTGTTCTGCTCTTCGCTCACTTCCTTTGAGTGACTTTCGAATTCTATTTGTTCTTCGGTTATTTGATCAAAAACGTCCAGGTGGTGCCTGAGGATTGCAGCTGATTGCTTCAGTGCGTCGTCTGGTGTGATACGTCCGTCCGTGTTTACCTCAAGGATAAGTTTATCATAATCGGTCATTTGACCGACTCTGGTATTCTGCACATCGTATTTAACAAGTTTAACGGGACTGTAAAGGGCATCAACATTGATTACACCAATCGGTTGGTCATCTGTTTTACTGTCCTCTCCCAAGCAAAACCCTCTTCCTACGGAAACTGTCATTTCCGCAACGATCTTCTGTTTTCTATCAGTCGTGAGGATCAGTTGTTCGGGGTTGATAATTTCGATTCCTTCAGCTGGGGCAATATCTGCTGCGGTAATCTCTCCTTCTCTTTCCACTTCAAGAGTGAGAGCAACGGGATCAGCTTTATGGCTAACGATAAGAATCTTTTTAAGATTCAGAACAATGTCGGTTACGTCTTCCACGATACCGTCAACGCTTTGAAATTCATGCTGAACTCCATCGATTTTCAGAGAAGATATCGCCGCCCCTTCGATTGAGCTGAGCAGGACCCTCCGGAATGCATTACCGATGGTATGTCCATAGCCTGACTCAAAGGGATCGGCTATAAACTTGGCATACTTTTCGTTGGCTGTTTCCTCCTCTTTAATGAGGCGATTAGGTAGTTCGAACTTTCCGAGTCTTGTGGCCATAATGTTTTTTTGTTGGATGAACTTTAAAAATGAGAGCTGACTATCGGCTGTAAAATTCTACAACCAACTGAATGTTTACGCTTTTCTCGAGCTCGTCGGGTTGTGGAAACCGTGAAACGATACCCTGTAAGGAGTCTGCGTTTACTTCAACCCATGGAGGGGAAGGATGATATTGAGCTCCTTCGAGATTTCTAGTGGCAAGCTGCCTCGAAGAAGTCTTTTCTCGGACCCCGATTTCATCTCCGACTGAAACCCTGTAACTCGCAATATCAACCTTGATGCCGTTCACCAGAATGTGGCCATGGTTGACGAACTGTCTTGCTGCTTGCCTGGTTTTGGCAAAACCAAGTCTGTAAACGACATTGTCCAATCGGGTCTCCAACAAGGTAAGGAATACCTCTCCGGTTACACCTTTTTTTCTTTTTGCTCGCTCGAAAAGGTTGCGAAATTGCTTCTCAGTCAGTCCATACATGATTCTGAGTTTTTGCTTCTCGACCAAACCCTCTCCGTAATCACTTATTTTTCTACGAAAATTAGGTCCGTGCTGCCCTGGAGGGTAGGTTCTTCTTTCAAAGGCTTTGTTGGCAGGAAATATCGCCATGCCAAAGCGTCTGTTGATTCGAGTGGTGGGGCCAGTGTAACGAGACATAATGAAAAGTTTCAGATAATGGGTTAGCTAATGATTAAACGCGTCTTCTTTTGGGCGGACGGCACCCATTGTGAGGGACGGGAGTCACGTCGACAATGGAGCTTACGATAAAGCCTAGACTCTGTAGCGCTCTGATTGCCGAATCACGCCCCATGCCTGGCCCTTTGACTTTGACCAAAACCTCCTTCATCCCATGTGACATTGCAGCACGTCCAGCATCTTGAGTGACGACTTGCGCGGCATACGCCGTAGATTTTCTTGATCCACGAAAATTGCATTTTCCAGAACTAGACCAGGAGATCACATTGCCCTTCATGTCAGAAAAAGAGACCTTGGTATTGTTAAAGGTCGCAACGATGAAACAGATACCGGAAGAAATGTTTTTACTTCCCTTGGCCTTGCGGATCTTTACCTGTTCGATATTGGCTCCAAGCAAGTCCTCAGCAGTTTCTTCTTTCTTTTTCCCTGTATCTGCGTCTCCTGACTCATCATCTGAAGAGGACTTGTCTTCGGAGTCCAAGTCGGACTTTACTTCCTTGTCTTGCTTGGAAGCACTCTTCTCTTCGGGCTCGGATTTTATTTCCTTAGCCTTCTTTTGAGGTTTGGCTTCCTCAGCGTCCGAGTCAGGTGATTCGACTGGTTCAGGTGATGCGGATTCCTTCTTTTCTTCGGACACCGATTCGGGTTCCTTTTCCGAAGGTAGATCCTGCTCTTGTTCTTCTTCCTTGTTTTCTTCTTCGCTCATAAAAAAATCCTAGGCTTTGCGGACAACGCCGACTGTCTTGCGTCCGCCTTTGCGGGTTCTCGCATTGGTGATAGTTCTCTGACCGCGTACGGGAAGTCCGCGTTGGTGTCTTAGTCCGCGATAGCAACGTATGCTTTGCAGGCGCTTGAGGTTATTGGTAACTGCTCTCCTAAGGTCGCCTTCTACCATAATCTTCTGATCAATGATGTAGTTGGTTATAAGACTGAGTTCCTGCTCGTTCAATTCCTGCGTCCGCCTGTTTGGGTCAATACCCGTTTCTTCGAGTATTTTTTTGGCACGGGTTGGTCCAATGCCGTAAACATAGCGTAAGGAATATTCAATCTTCTTACGATTTGGTATATCAACTCCTAGCAATCTAGCCATAATGTGTCTCTTCCGTTTAGTTAAAGTTTTTTTGATTTAATCATGTCATCAACTCTTCAAGGCCGCGGCAGCCAAACCTAGCACTAAGAGGATAACAGAAATATAAATAAGAGGCCTCCACTGTGCCTCAAAATCTTTGAGTTCCAGTGATTCAATACCTTGACTTGCACCCGCTGATCTTCCTTTGATCCGGCCCTTTCTCAAAAACCCGTCGTAATGTCGTTGAAGGAGGAAGGTCTCTATCTGTCTCATCGTGTCCAAAACCACACCGACGATAATCAACATACCCGTACCACCAAAGAAGGTCGCTACATTGTAAGAAACTCCGGCTGTGTTGAAAATAAAATCAGGAAAAACAGCAATGATGGTAAGAAATATGGCACCAGCCAAGGTAAGTCGGGTCATGACGAAATCCAAAAAACGGGATGTAGGCTCGCCTGGTCGAATACCTGGAACATAACCACCGTTTTTCTTTAAGTCATCGGCAATCTGTACCGGTTTGAACATAATCGAAACCCAAAAATAACTGAATATTAGAATCAATCCGCCATAAACCAAATAGTAAATCCATCCCCGGTTGGCAAAAACATTACCCAGTTCAATTGCCCAATTCCAATCGAGGGCTGCACCGAGCGTACGAAGAAGTTGAGCCGGAAACATCAAGATGGCACTGGCGAAAATAACAGGCATGACTCCAGCGTAATTTACTTTGAGCGGAAGGAAGGAACTTTGACCGCCAAAGACTTTCCGACCTACCATACGTTTGGCGTATTGAACGGGGATTTTTCTTTGTGCTTGGGTAACGGCTATAATTCCGCACACGACCAGAAGAAAGAGACCAATCATCAAAACTGCTTTCAGAAGTACCATCTTGTCATCGGTGGACTCAAAAATCATTACATACGCATCATGTAATGCTTTTGGCAGGTCGGCCAGAATACCAACGGTGATAAGTAAGGAAATACCATTTCCTATTCCGCGTTGGGTAATCTGCTCTCCCAACCACATAAGAATCAGGGACCCCGTTGTGAGGAATACTACTGTCAAAAGAAGAAATAAGAAAGGCGAGTTGGGGTCGAAAACTACAATATTTCCGAATTGGCCAGGGTCGAAACCACTTATCAAACTGCCAGGGCTATCCCGCAAGGCTACCGCAAGTAGCCCGCCCTGAACCATACAGATTACGATTGTGAGATAGCGTGTATATTGAGAAATTTTTTGCCTGCCTGGTTCACCCTCTTGTTGCAAACGGGCAAGTTGAGGGAAGACCGCACCCATCAACTGCATGATGATTGAGGCACTGATGTAAGGCATGATACCCAATGCGAAAAGAGCACCATTAAGAAGCGCTCCTCCCGTAAACATATTGTAGAAACCGAGAATGTCATTGTTCCCGGTATCGTCCCTCTGAGTTTCTTGGTATTCAAAAAATTCCTTGATGGGAGTAGGGTCGACGCCGGGCAAAGGAATGTTTGCTCCAACTCGAGCAATAAAAAGCAACGCCAAGGTGAAGAAAATCTTCTGCCTAAGCTCAGGAATCTTGAGTGAGTTGGTAAACGCTGAAAGCATAATCAAATAGATTTAGCCAGAGTTATTCCGAAATAAAAGTTCCGCCGGCTGCCTCAATTTTTGCTTTTGCCGAACTTGAGACTAAAGAAACATCAACCGAATAAGCTTTGTCAACGTCACCAGTACCCAAGAGTTTGACTAATTTGGAATTAGGGCGAATCAAGCCTGCTAGTTTTAGGCTTTCTAGATCGATCTTCTCTCCAACAACCTTCGAGAGATCCGAAAGGTTAACAACCGAACAAGGTTTTTGGAAACGGGCTCGGTTAAAACCTCTTTGAGGTAGCTTGCGGAACAAAGGCATCTGACCGCCCTCGAAACCAGCTCTCAAAGAGTAGCCGGCCCGCGCGCCAGCACCCTTGTGTCCGCGACAACAAGTTTTACCGTGTCCATTCCCTTCGCCTCTGCCCAAGCGTCTTTTTCCTTTATTGGAGCCTGCGGGTATTTCGTTTTCTTTCATGAAAAAATAATTTTTTTAAGATGTAGGCTCTACGGTCTCAGCTAGAACTGGCTGAGGTTCCGATGAGATTCGAGTAAAGGATGGACCTTGCACTTCCTCACCCCGAATATTCGAAATTTGCTCGGCGGTACGAAGTCGAGAAAGACCGTTAAGCGTAGCGGTGACGACGGACAATTGGTTGTTGGAGCCTAGCGACTTGGATAAAACGTTCTTAATCCCAGCAGCTTCAAGAACAGCTCTCACGCCACCACCGGCAATGATGCCGGTACCAGGGCGGGCAGGGCGAAGAAGTACCTTTCCTCCGTCGTAGGTTCCCAAAATAGGATGGGGAATGGTATCGCCGGAAATTGAGACGGGGCCCATCGCCTTTTTGGCCTTATCAGTGCCTTTGCGTATCGCATCAGGGACCATTTGAGCCTTACCATAGCCAAAGCCGACATTCCCTTCCTGGTCTCCAACAACAACCAAGGCGGCAAAACTAAATCTACGGCCACCTTTGACGACTTTGGCGCATCGATTGATGTGGACGACTTTTTCAAAAAGTTCTGGGCCTTCATCCGGTGCCACGACTTCTTTGGTATTCTTTTTTCTGCGGTTTGGTTGACTCATAGCTTAAAATGTAAGGCCTTCTTTCCGAAGTGAATCCGCGAACGCCTTAACGCATCCGTGATATTTCCGGCCTGCTCGGTCGAATACGACAGTGGAAACGCCTATTTCTTTTATTTTGGTTCCAAAGGCAGCACCTAGTTTTTCGGCACCGGCAACATTGGGGAGGATTTCCTTGAATTCGGCATGGGTTGTGGCAATGGCTGCAATAGTATGTGACTTTTCGTCGTCAATGCACTGTGCATGAATATTTTTATTTGAAAATCGAACACAGACCCTAGGGCGGTCAGCCGTTCCATTTATTTTCTTTCGAATTCTCCAACGCCTCTTTTGGGCAAGTTCTTTTTTCTTTGAAAGCTTCATCTTAAATTATTTTAGGCTGATTTCTTGCCTTCCTTGCGACGGACGTATTGTCCCAAAATTCTTACACCTTTGCCTTTGTAAGGCTCTACAGGATAGTAGCTCTTTATTTCGGCCGCAACTTGGCCTACTTTTTGTTTGTCGGGGCCTTCGACATGTATCTTGACATTATCGGCAACCGTAATCGCAACACCTTCGGGAATGGGATGCTCGACGGGATGAGAATAGCCAAGCTCCAAATCGATGATCGCTCCCTTTACCGTGGCCCTGAAACCTACGCCCTCAATGAGCAAATCCTTGCTGTAAGGCTCGACAACACCTTGAACCATGTTGGCTATAATCGAGCGGGTCGTTCCATACTGCGAACGCGCCTCACGACTTTCATCAGTTGGATTCACTACAATCTGTGAACCATCAACTGTTATCGCGGCTAAAGGAGAAAAGGTTTTGGATAGATTTCCCTTTGGCCCTTTTACGTGAATAGTGTTTTGTTCGAGGGTAATCTCAACACCTGATGGAATGTCTACGGGTACTTTACCTATTCTGCTCATGAATGAAAATCCTTTATGCCTTTGTTACCAAACACTGCAGAGGAGTTCTCCTCCGAGCTTGTTTTTTCGTGCCGTTTTGTCGTCCACAACCCCTTGAGGCGTACTGAGAATGGATACGCCCAACCCACCGAGGACACGGGGAATATCCCTGTAACCACAATATGACCTGCGTCCAGGGGTACTAATACGATTAATGCCTCTTATGGCATGTTCACCATCTACATATTTGAGTTGGACCTCTAAGCATTTGTGACCCTTGTCGGACTTGGCTTCGGAGCAATCCAAAACAAAGCCCCTCTCCTTGAGAATTGAAACGATTCCAGCACGTAGATTCGAATGAGGGTAAGTGCAAGATGACTTGCCGGCCTGGCCCGCATTTCGAATGACGGTTATAAAATCTCCTATTGTATCATGAACGGACATATCTAGTATGGTTGGGTGGTTGCCTACCAAGATGCTTTGATGACTCCGGGCACCTTGCCTTGAAGGGCAAGTTCGCGGAAACTGATTCGGGACAAACCAAATTTTCTGATAGTGGCTCTCGGTCTTCCCGTTAAAGTGCAACGATTGACCAATCGAACGGCCGATGAGTTACGCGGGAGTTTGGCCAATTTGGCTTGTGCTGCGTAAAATTCTTCTTCGCTGACCTCCGGGTCGGCTATGATTTTTTTGAGAGCAGCGCGCTTGGAAGCGTAACGGGCTACCATTCTCTCTCTTTTCTTATTGCGTTCAATGACTGACTTTTTTGCCATGGTATAAAATGGTTGGGAAATTAAGCGGCTTCTTGTGAAGAGCTTTCGCTGGAATGCTTGCGAAAAGGCATGCCTAAGAGTTTAAGTAGTTCATGGCCTTCTTCGTCCGATTCGGCAGAAGTGACTATGGATATATCGAGTCCGGTGTTTACTCGTTGGCGTTCGACATTGATTTCAGGAAAAATACTGTGGTCGGTAATTCCCAAGGTATAATTACCGCGGCCATCCAACTTGGAAGGAACGCCTCTGAAATCACGGATATTGGGGAGAGCAATTGCAATAAGTCTGAGAAGAAACTCCCACATCTCATTGCCCCTTAAGGTTACCTTGATCCCCACTGGCATACCTTCACGGAGTTTAAAGTTGGAAACGCTGACCTTGGCTTTCACGACAACCGGTGCTTGTCCGGCCAAAGAAGCGATGTCTTTTCTGAGCTCAGTTATTCCGTTTTTGTCTAACTCAACACCAAAAGAACTGTTAAGTACGACTTTTTCTATCTTGGGTGCTTGATGAATGTTTGCATACCCTTGACTCTTCATCAAGGAAGGAACGGCTTCCTCAGCGTAAATTCTTTTAAGTTCGGGAATGTTCATAAATTCAATAATTGGGGAAAATCTAAGAAAAGTTATTTGGTTTGAGCGGCCAACATAACGTTCGAATAATGAATGGACGCTTCTCTTTCAACGATCGAACCCTGTGGATTGTCTTGCGATTTGCGCTCGTGTTTCTTGATCATATTAACCCCTTCGACAATAACTCGATTTTTGTCACGCAAGACCTGCAAAACTTTGCCTTTCTTGCTTTTGTGGTCTCCCGCGATGACAATGACTTCGTCTCCCTTTTTTATACTCTTTGCCATAATTACAAAACCTCTGGGGCTAATGATATGATCTTCATGTATTTTTGCCTGAGCTCACGAGCAACAGGCCCGAAAATGCGGGTACCCTTGGGAGTTCCGTCGTCGTTGACAATAACTACGGCATTTTCGTCAAACCTTAGGTAACTACCATCTCTTCGTCTCATTGGAGCACGAGTTCTAACGACAACCGCTCTTACCACGGTTCCCTTTTTGACAGAAGCTTCTGTTGAGCTTTCTTTAACGTGACAGACGATGATGTCACCAATGGAGGCGGTTTTTTTGTTCTGACCAATTCGACGAATCATCCGGACCTTTTTGGCCCCAGTATTATCCGCCACCTCGAGTCTGCTTAGTAGTTGTATCATGGCTTAAATTTTAAACGACAGGAGCCTTTTCAATTATTTCAAGGACACGCCACCGCTTCATCTTACTTAGGGGACGTGTCGCTACGATACGAACCTTGTCCCCGACTTTAGACTCGTTGCTTTCGTCGTGTACATGCACAGTCGTCTTTCGACGAATCTCTTTTTTATAGAGAGGATGGGGAATCTTGTACTCATAAACGACCTTAACAGACTTTTCACCCGTCTTGGATCTTACGACACCGATCAACTCTTTACGATTGTTTCTTGTGGATTCTACACTCATTTGAAAAGTATCTAATTTACCTTGGTTTGGTGAAGCACGGTACGAATGCGCGCACGATCACGCCTGATGCTTTTAATCAGGTGAGGTTTTTCAACTTGCCCGGTTTGTTTTCGAACCTGCAAATGCAATAATTCGTCACCCAGTTCACGGTGTTTCTTCTGCAATTCTGCTTCGGAGAGCTCCTTGATTTCAGAAAATTTCATAGTACTAAAAAGTTTGAGCACGAGTAATCAAGCGACATCGGAAGGGAAGCTTGGCATCTGCCAAGCCAAGTGCTTCACGAGCGAGCGACAAGGAACAGCCGGCTATTTCGAACAAGACATGACCTGGCTTGATAACGGCAACCCAGTGATCGACCGGTCCCTTTCCTTTTCCTTGCCTAGTTTCAGCAGGTTTTTTCGTAACGGGCTTGTGAGGAAAAACACGAATCCACACTTTTCCTTTCCTTTTTAAATGACGGTTGATTGCTACACGTGCAGATTCAATCTGATTGGATGTCATTCTGCCCCGCGTTAAAGACTGTATTCCGAACTCCCCAAAAGAAACCGTGTTGCCGCGAGATGCAGTCCCGCGCACGCGTCCTTTGTGAACTTTGCGAAATTTCGTACGTGATGGAAGTAACTTTGGCATGATGAGTCGTAAGTTGGCGGATCAAAAAATCTTGTCTTCGTCTTTAAGGCAAATCCAGCACTTAATACCTATGATGCCATAGACGGTATTGGCTTCGACCAATCCATAATCGATATTTTCTCGGAGAGTGTGTAAAGGGACGCGGCCCTCACGCTGTTGTTCGGTCCGTGCGATGTCAGCTCCAGCCAAACGACCGGCACATTGAATTCTAATCCCTTCCGCACCCATGGACATAGTGGTCTGGACTGCCTTTTTCATTGCTCTTCGAAAAGCGATTCTGCGCTCAAGTTGCAGTGCGACGTTTTCCGCTACAAGAGAAGCAACAAGGTCAGGTTTTTTTATTTCCTGAATTTCAAGCCGTACGTCCTTACCGGTAACACGGTTCAAGGAATCCCTAAGGGAATCAAGTTCCTGTCCTTTACGCCCAATCACTATGCCAGGGCGTGCCGTCCATATGGTGACCCGTGTTCTTGTGGAAGCTCTTTCTATAACGACCCGCGGAACGGATGCAAAACGCAGATTCTTTTCCAAAAAACCGCGTATAACATTATCCTCAGCCAAAAACTTAGAATAATCGTTCTTGTTTGCATACCAACGCGCACTCCAGTTTCTACGAACTCCGAGCCTAAAACCAATTGGATTAACTTTCTGTCCCATAATAAATCAAGCTTCGTCTGTTAAGGTGATGCGGAGATGGCTCATCCTTTTTTTGTAGGGGTGAGCAGAACCACGTGCACATGGTCTAAAGCGTTTTAAAGCCGGTCCCTCTTCGACAATGGCTTCGCTGATGATCAAATCATCGGCGTTCAAATTAGAATTGTTTTCCGCGTTTGCCATTGCCGAGCGTAAAGTTTTACCCAAAAGACGAGCTGCTTTTCGGGGAATGAATTTTAAAATG
>JAURNO010000019.1 GCA_030830145.1 Verrucomicrobiota bacterium | reverse complement strand
CGATGCTTTGCAAGACACTCAACCGAAGTTGAGAATTTGAATTTTGCGGAGCGTTTACGACCTGGCCCGATGCAATCTTTGCAAAGTCAGCCGAGGTTTCCTCGATCTCCTTGTCGGTCGCCTCCTGCATCGGAGCAATCAATTGATTGGCCAGATTCGGGTCGATGGCCTCGATCACTTTGCGAAGGTATACGTCATAACGAGCCTGGCCTGATCGGTCATATTGAGCCATCAACTTGCCCACCGTGTCCAATTTCTCAATCACCTTGGACTCGTCCGCATTCATCGAGTTCCATGAGATATTGAAGTCATATAACTCGCTAGTCTCGTCCATGATCAAGGTGGCGCCCTGTTCGTTGTTCGTCACCCGGAACCATACTTGCGGGCCCGCATATGCCCTATCGAGGCACCAGACCCGCTTCAGGATTTGCTTCCAGCCCATCAGCCATCGATTGACCAAGTTCTGACGAAGGACGTTCGCTTCGACCGCATCCGCCTCCGAAGTGGCCCGACCGGTCATGCGGTTGGCAATCTGCCTGAGTTGCATTTCCACCTCCATCGATGCGGGCGAGTATCGAGGGATCTCCATGAATCCGACCTCTCCCCTTCTCCTTACTGCGATTTGGCTACCAGGGCCAATCGCAGAGGGCTTTTTTCCCGCTAAATATTCGACCGGGGGAACCGTGGACATCGAGGCACGGTCACGCCTGGCGTCCATCTCCGTCTTTACCGCAATTTGGTAGTCCTTCAAAATTTCAGGATAGCCCCTCGAGTCGAGCAGACGGTGATTCAGGCTTTCCCTCGTAATGCATACGAACGGATACCTTCCCTCGTCATATTGAATCGGTTTGTGGTAAGCCGCGCCATCGACCTCGTCGGCAAACACGGTTTGCGTGACGACCGGCACCTCGTCCATCGGGTCGATCTCTTTACGATAGGCGACGACCACTCGGACCATACCGTCATAATGTTCGTCTCCGTAGCCGCTCGTCGAACCATAGGTTATAAGGTTGTTCGAGTAACTCTCCTCCGTGTAAGTCCCTTTCGAGTTCTCGAGCAATTCGTCGATCCATTGGGCATCCCATCCGTCATTCACCTTCTGCTTCAAAGCTTCGGGGCTGAAGTAATGAATGCAGTAAATCGCCCTGGCCGATTCCAAGTCGATCACGTTGCTGTCCACCACGATCTCTCTCCCCAACTCGTACGCTTTTACGCACGGTCTGTTTTCGACCACTTTTTCGGTCGGAATTTCGCTCACTCCGTCCTCTCGAAGTTCCTTGATCACTCGATTGATCCGACCCTTCTTTAGTTTCGGGTAGGCTTGTTTAAACATTTCGGCCACCGCATCCTTCATTTCGGGATCTTCGATGGCCATCGCCAATTCGGGCGATTGAGCCGCAATCTCTTCCAGGTTGATCGGGCGAAAAACTCGAGTCGTTTCCCTCTTCCATGAAGTGCCGAAGAAAGTCAGGCCGTTTTGCAAAAGGTAATTCGCGCCGATGGCGGCTTCCCGGCCAAGCTCCTCCATCGAGCCCATCCGCCATCGAAGGAATTCGGTCACCAGCTTGGCCGAGGCTACGTCGCCCGATTCGACGGGGGCCGCCACCAAATTCGCCTGAGTCAATGCCTGTTGGAGAAACGCAACGTCCCCCTCGATCAAAGGATTCACAAGCTGGGGACTGAGATCGGACGCGCCATCCCAAGGAAAAGCTTCGGGGCCGATCTTCTTGCCCGTGTCGTTCTTGCCCGCCCATTCGTTGAAGCGGCATTCCCGCGCGTCCTCCGCCTTGTCCATCCAAAAGCTTAAATTCGCCTTCGCATCATCAAAGTCCCGTTTCAACTCGTCCACGTCAGGCGATTTCTCGCTGAATTCCTGAACGCTCAACCCATATGTTTCGTCTTCCATATCTATGTATCCTCCAAAGCTACCATTAAGTTTTTAAATTTTTTCAGGGCTTCCTGTTCGATCGTGAATAAAGTCGTGACGCCGAGCCCGACGTAATCCGAAATTTCTTGAAGACTGAACGAACGAACGTCCCGATCATCCTGAATCGCCCCGAGGGCTTCTTCGACGACCATTTCCCGCAACAGCGAGTCGATGCGTGACTCGAATTGATCCCGAGGTTCATTATACGAGTCGGTACAGGTCATCTTCCACCCGCTTGACGAGAAGGGTGCTCTTGACCGGGCGATTGTCTTCCGGCCGCTTGACGCATCTGGCAAAACCTTCTCGCCCAGGGAACCCGATCAGCATCAATCGAGGATTCGGCACGTGTTTCAAAACGAATGCCTCCTCGATCTGATCCTTCGGAGGCTCGACCTTCGTCACCTCCTCCACGATGATCGCATCTTCCTTCCAAATTCCGATGCAAGTTGATCGAGGAATGCCCGTTTGCTTGGCGATCTTCGGCCAACTCATCCCGGCCTTCCGAAGCAAAACCACCTGGTCCCGATCCAATTTAGTCCATTTTTTCGCTATGCCCATATTAATATCCTCCCGTTCCCGTAGATTGCATATCCTCCTCGCTAAAATACTCGAAGTTCCCGACCGCAAAGTAACGGCAGGCGTCTATGAAGTCTTTGGCCGGATGTTTCAAATCGCCCACTTCATACGCCTGCATACTTGCGATCAAATTCTGACATTCGTCCGAAATCATCAAGCTGGGCCGGTTGTCAAAGGACATCGGTTCGGTCCGATCCCATGCCAACAAGTTGTTAATCGCCTGCAATCCCGTCTCGATGGCCAAAGCCTCGGCCGGTTGGACGATGATGTCCTCATCCGCCAGGTCGTCTATGATGTTGCTCGAACCTTCCGCCTTCTGATACGAGGCCGCTCCGAGTCTCGGGTCGATGATACGAATGACTTCGCCATCACAGATCGATTCCATCCGATGGATCTCCTCCGCATAGTCCCGCAGGCCATAGCCATTAGGTTGAGCCGCCTCGCCCGCAGAAATTTTTTCCTTCGTCAGGTCGATCCATCCGCCCCATGTATCAAAATCAGGAAACTCCCGAACCGCCCAGGCTACTCCGTGCGGATCGATTGCGAACAAAACCATCGACCAAGGCTTCGCTCCCGCAGGGTCAATCGACATGACCCAATTGGCCTCGTCGAAGTTCGGAAGGTCGTCCTTTTTTATGATATTCTTGTCACCGAAGGCTGGGAAAACCGTCCGACTCTGCTTGGTCGGGACTCCATATGCACGGCACAAAATAACGTCCCGTTTCTCACCCTCGAGTTGACTCTTCATGGCCGACCAACCTCCGAAGGGATTGGCCGAGGTGTGGAAGTACACGATGCTCGAGGCTTTGCGAAGGGGTTGTTGGACAAGCGGGACTTCCTCACCTCCCAAGAGGTCCGCTTTGGCCGACTTCATCGTTCGGGCTCCCGTGAGCATCGATTTGACCACCGAGTTCCAGCCGTCCACGGCCGTGAAGGAGATTATGCCCGATGCGGGCCGAACCACTCCGTCATAGGGGCTTTTGTGCGAACGAGTTACGCATCTGAAGCGGAGGGTTTCGACCCAACTCATGGGGACGAGTTCGTCGGCCCAAAAGCCTATGTTGTGAGTGCCGTTTACCGGCGGAGCGGGACATCCGATCTCGCCTCCTTCGATGGTACTGATGTCCTGGCTCCAATTCCGAAAGATGCACTCTGATCGGTTCGGCAAAGTGAACTTCGAGGCCGTGAATCCGTTTCTGAGCGAGTACATTATGTAACCGACTTTGCCTCGTCCGAGAGATTTCATCTCTTTCGGGAGGTATTTGAAGACGAGTTTTTGTTGGAATTGGATCGAATTGGCCGAAGTCTCGGTCAGGCACCAGATGATCGTGCCGGGGTTCTCGACGAGGGTTTGCACTACCCGCTTGGCGCATAGCTCGGACTTGCCCGCCCTATTTCCACCCATCAGGAGGATTTCCGAGTGAGTCTTCAGCTCCTCGTCGGCCAGCTTCCAGGTATCTAGCTCGAAGCCATGCCGGTAGGGATCGTCCTTCTCGTTCTGTATGGCCTGCTCTCGAGTGTTCCAATACTCGAGGATCTTTTCGGGTTCCATCCGAAGCATCTCCTCTTTGGTGAGGGCGGGAAGAGCGGGGTGAGGAGTCCATTCCATAACAAAAATATATCAGATCGAAAGGTGGATTGTCACTTAGGCCAATTGCCAGAATTTTTTTGTGGCTACCAATCGGTCTTGGTAAAAAAGTCTGGCGGTCTACGGACCCCCTCCCCCCCTGTTTGCCGTCAAAATTGCATTGCCTGTTGGCATGAATCGCATAAAAATTGGTCTACAAAGCGTTTTTATGTGATATTTTACAGTTTTATGGGATTCCTACTTCGAACAACATGTTTTATGTCTAATTGTACTTGCCTTAATTCCTTATTGAGACTTATTCTCAATTGCCTGCACCGATTGTATCTATGCCGACTAAACGACCAAGAGTAACTTACGAAGCGACCAACTTACCGGCTAACCTCGAGGTCGAGGAAGCTTGCCCTTCAGTCTTTACGGCACAAGGGCTTTACGACAAGAGACCAGGTGACTATGCCAAATGCGTTCAGATGCTGGCTCAAGGCTCTCCGATCACCCGGATCAAAAAGGATCTGAAAATCTCTCACAATACGATTGCGGTCGTCAGGTCTCGAGAGCAAGAGGTCATCGATGCCTCGAAGAAAGTCATGCGAGGGCTGATCGGCGTGGCTAGCCAAATGGCAGTAGAGCAAATGATCGAGAAGCTCGAGAACGATCAAATTCCTGCGGGCGTCCTTCCGATTGCTACCGGCATCCTGATCGACAAGCATAGGCAATACGAAGGCGAACCTACCCAGACCATCGAGGTGAAGAAATCTCTTAGCCTGGACGAGATCAAGGCCGAGCTTGCCACCTTGAAGGATGAAAAGGTAGTCGAGGCGGAGGTTACGGATATTGATCCGCCCGTCCCGCATTCTCCTGAATGACCTGACGGCTCAACCACTCAAGCCCAAGAACAGTCCCAAAAAGCCTTTTGATCTTTCAGGAAGGTAAGGACTCACCTTTAACCCTAAAAAGCCTTTCTATAGCCTCCTAGAGCCTTCTAGGGCTATCCCGCCATTCTCAGGAATGCCGATTGCCCGACCATACCCTGCCTTGTAAGCTTTTTCGGCCGCCTCTATGGGTTTTGGGTTAATACGATGCAACAAGCCGGTGGAGGCTGGCCGATGAAAACTTTTTTTCGCGCCCAATCGCTCGAGCTTGTAGGCTTGGCAAGCGGAGTGGTGGCGGTGCCCTGCCAAGGCAATCGGCTTGGGCGGTAGGCGAGCCCGAAGGGCGAGGCTAATGGGCGAGCTTGCGAGCCCATAGCCCATGCGATAGCCACCACTTCCTCAAGCCTGTCCAACGACTAGTAGTAGTAGTGGTATATATATAGCCCACCACTACTACTAACAGGTGCAACTTCGTAAGAGTATAAGTCAATTCAGGAGTCTGGCCGAATAAATGGTTTCTTTCCCCGGTCCTCGATCTTGAACTTCGATCTTCCCTTTGAGCAACCTGAGAATGGTTCTCATCTTGTCTTTGCTGATCGGATTATTGGTCTGATCGGCTAACTTGTTGGTCAGATTTTGCAGTCCCATGACTGAGTTTTGCTTCAGGATCTCGAGTGTTTTTTCGGCCAAATGGGCGTTCAATTTCTTATTTTCGGAAGCCTGACCGGCCTTCCTGAGAGTCGGTTCGAGGTCGGGCTTGTGAATAAAGTTCGGCCAAGCGAACTCGATCACCTTCTTCTCTGGGGTCGGAAAGTTTCTCAGGGTGGCCTCGAGCACCAGATGATAATCTTCTTCGTGCGGGGTCAGGGTGAGAATGGCATCGGGATCTCTGGCAAAGACTCCTGAACCCGATGCCCGGTCGATGTGGTCCGTCTCCGCCTTGTTCCCCTTGGAGAAGTGGTGGGCATAGACGAATGCGCAATCGAGTCGCTCGGAGAATTTTTCCATTTCGTCGAGAACCAGGCCGACCGAGCCTGCATCGTTCTCGTCGTAATCTCCGCCAAGCTTATAAAAAGGATCGACGATGACCATGTCGGGCTCGAAGTCTCGTATCGCTTGGATATGGAGTGCGAGGTCCTCGAGTGAACGTTTCTGCCCTCTCAGGCCGCAGTACATGAAGTTCTTGGTCGGAAAGTATTCATTGGCCTTGTCGGAGACTATGGTTTTAATCCGTTCCTTGGCGAGTCTGGGCTTTAGCTCGAAGTCGAGGTAGACGACCTTGCATTGCCTGTTTATCCTGTGACCCATCCAAGGGAGACCGTTTGCGGCGGCTAGGCCGAGGTGCATGAGTCCGAGGGTCTTTCCCGCCTTGGAGGACCCGGAGAGGATCATCTTGCATCCTTTGTGCAGGATTCCCTCGAGGAGTACGGGGGGCAGGGTGGAGGGATCGGATGCATCGGCCATGACTTGGAAGAGGTCGATGAAGGTCGGGGCGGGCAAAGGATCTTCGATTGCGTCGTTCACGTGGACCGACGGGATGGGTTCCTGATAGGATGCGGTCGGGCTCATGTTGGCTAGCAATCTGTCCACCTCATCGGCGGCGGCTAGTGTTTCGGGGGTCAGATAATCTTCTCTTCGCGCCATTGTTTTTCCTTGGTTTTCATTTTATGTGATTTCTGCCAATCGTCAGAACGAGGTTCGGCTTCAAAGTGTCTTTGTCCCGGAGGACGTAAACCTTCCGGCCCTGCATCAATTTGTCGGCTGTTTGGAGGGCTTGTATGGTCGGGATGCCAAGTCGGAGGAATCGTCTGACTGCCTTCGCTCGGATGACGAGGTCAATCATCCTTCCAAAAGATGATCGGTTGCTCGGCGGATAGAGGCTCGCCTGGCTTTCTCCTCGTACCCCAAGGGAGTCGGCAAAGCTGAGATCCGTTTGCGAATCGAACGTCTCCCCCGAGTTTCTGGGAAAGCGAGAGGAAGTCGTCCCTCCGACCGGGTTTCCAATGAAACCATGCGTGGAGGCTCTTCCCGCCTGACGAGACGATCATCTTGAGGGGGACGATGGTCTCGAGTTGTTTGATTAAGCCGAGTTGCTGTTCAAAAGTGATCG
>JAURNO010000306.1 GCA_030830145.1 Verrucomicrobiota bacterium | reverse complement strand
TTATAGGTAAAGGAATCGTAGTTGTCTATGACGAGAAGACGCATCTTTTCTTTGTCAACCCTTGTAGTTTTGCTTCTGAAATCTTTCCTTGAGCCTCAGTGAGTTGAGCCGGATGAATCCGCCCGCATCCTCCGGTTTGTAATCGCTTTCGTCATCATCCATGGAGGCAATGCTTTCGTCGTAAAGGGAATACTCGGACTTCCGCCCGACCGTGGTTATGCTCCCCTTGTAAAGTTTCAGGCGGACCGTACCCGAGGTGGTGGACTGGCTTTGGTCGATCAAGGCTTGTAGGGCTTCTCTTTCGGGCGCATACCAAAACCCATAGTAGATCAACTCACCGTATCTTGGGATCAAGGAGTCCCTGAGATGCATAAGGTCGCGATCCATGGTCAAGGTTTCAAGTTGTCGATGGGCGTGAAGGAGAACGGTTCCTCCCGGGGTCTCGTATACTCCGCGGCTCTTCATACCGACGAAACGGTTTTCCACCAAGTCCACGCGTCCGATTCCGTGTTCCCCGGCAATCTTATTGAGTTTTCGTATGATTTCCGCGGGTGAATCCGTTTCGCCGTCGATGGCCACGCAGTTTCCCTGATCAAAGGTCAAATCGATATAGAGCGGGGCGTCGGGGGCCAACTCGGGGTCGACCGTCAGCTTGTACATGTCGCGATTGTCCGGAGTCGTAGGGTCGAACCAAGGATCCTCCAAAATGCCCGCTTCATATGAAATATGCCAAAGGTTACGGTCCATGGAGTATGGCTTGGATGCGCTCGCCTCGACGTCGATCTTGTGTTCCGCGCAATAATCAATCATTTCCTTGCGTCCGGGGAATTGCTCCCTGAAGGAAGCGTCTCTCCACGGTGCGAGAATTTGCAAGTCGGGAGCGAGGGCGGAAAAAGTGAGTTCGAACCTGCATTGGTCGTTTCCTTTGCCGGTTGCTCCGTGAGCGACGGCATTGGCGTCAAATTCCCGTGCCATCTCGATTTGAGCCTTCGCAATCAGGGGGCGGGCAATCGAGGTGCCAAGGAGGTACTGGGATTCGTAAACGGCATTTCCCCGAACCATTGGGTAAATGAAGTCATTGGCAAACTCATCGACCAAATCCAAAGTCCGGTGAGCGCTGGCTCCGGTCGAGAGAGCTTTTTCCTCCAAGCCATCGAGTTCCTCCTCTTGGCCAACGTCGGCGCAGTAGGTGATGACTTCGGCGTTTTGTTCGTTTGCGTACCAATGGACGAGGACGGAAGTATCCAGACCTCCTGAATAAGCAAGTATGATTTTCATAAATGACAGGGTTTAAGCGTCTTTTTCAAAGTGCGAGATTTTGCGGAGAATTGATTTTTGCATGTGCAACCGGTTTTCCGCCTGATCAAAAAGAATGGCTTGCGGTGTATGCAAAACTTCTTGAGCGACTTCCTCTCCCGGATGTGCGGGCATACAGTGCATGAACAGGCAGTTTTCCTTGGCCCCGGCAAGGGTTTCGGCGGTCACGCGGAAAGGTTCCATCTGGAGCAACCTATCCTGTTCTTGTTCCTCGCATCCCATGCTCACCCACACGTCGGTGTAGATGACGTCGGCGTCCCGAGAAGCCTCGCTTGGATCTTGCGTATGACTCCAAGTCTCTGGCAAGCCGCGAGCTTGGCAAAATTCTTTGATTTCGGGCCGAGGTTGAAAGTCGGCCGGGCCAGCCAAATGCACTTCGATTCCAAAGAGGGCTCCAGCCAAAATCCATGAGTTGGCCATGTTGCAACTCGTATCTCCGAAAAAAGCCAACTTCTTCCCCCTCAGTCCCTCGAACGGGTTGAGGCCTTGACCCGTTTTTTCCAGGATCGTCATGCAGTCGGCGTAGATTTGACAGGGATGAAGAAAGTCCGTGAGGGCGTTTACAACCGGAATGGAGGAGTGTCGGGCGAACTCCTCGATGATGTCATGCCCATGGGTACGGATGATCAATCCATCCAGGTAACGGGATAGCACCCGCGCGGTATCCTCAATGCTTTCACCTCTCCCGATTTGAGTATTGGATTGGTCGATGATCAATGGGTTTGCACCCAATTCCCTGATTCCCACTTCGAAGGAAATCCTTGTTCGGGTACTGTTTTTATAGAAAAGCATGCCCCAACTTTGACCTGATAGAGCGGAGTCCGGTCGGTTTTTCCGGTTCTCTTTGAAGCGAGATGCATGTTCAAAAACCTCGATGATCTCATTTTGATCAAAATCGGTTTCCGTCAAAAAATGTTTCATTCTTTATGCTTGGTTTGGAAAGATACGAGAGCATCCTCCGTTATTTTCAAAGCCTTTTCGATTGCATCGTCGTCGATGTTGAGGGGAGGCAGAAAACGAATCACGTTTCCTGCTGCTGCCACGACTAACAAACCGTTTTCGCGCATCGAAGCAATTACTTCGGAGGGGTCTTCTTTCAAGGCAAGAGCGAGCATGAGGCCTCGTCCTCTGACACCTTCAAGGATCCCAGGGAAGCTTTGGACCAACCGGGACAACCCTGTGCCCAAGACATGGCCCTTTTCCCGAGCCGCCGCAATGAGTCCCTCGTTCTCGATGACGTCGAGGACTGCGTGAGCCGCGGCGCACGCCAAGGGAGAACCACCAAAGGTCGTGCCATGGCTGCCGGGTTTGAAAACGCCAGTCCATTGCTCGCTGATCCAGAAGGCTCCAATGGGAAACCCTCCGCCCAGTCCCTTGGCCAAAGCAACGGCATCGGGAGAGATTCCGGACTGCTGAAATGCCAAAAAGTCTCCGGTCCGTCCGATTCCGGATTGAACTTCGTCGATCATGAGCAAAGCCTTCCTTTCCCGGCAGAGCTTTTCCAGGCCTTGCAGGAAGTCGTCCTTGGCCTCGTGAATTCCACCTTCACCTTGAATCGATTCGATTAAAACGGCTATCGTTTGGTCGTCCAACTTGCGATCCCATGCTTCGAGATCGTTGAGCGGGGCGAATTCAAAACCGTCCAACAGCGGTTCGAACCCCTTGCGGTATTTGGGCGAAGCAGTCGCCGAGAGGGCTCCCATTGTTCTTCCGTGAAACGCGTTTTCCGCCGCGAGGATTTTGCTTTTTCCCTGAAAATCGGGAGTTTCGGAAGCAAGCCTGGCAAACTTGATCAGCCCTTCGTTGGCCTCGGCTCCACTGTTGCAGAAGAGCATCTTGCCGGCTCCGATTTCGGACACCAGTCTTTGGGCAAGACGGACCTGCTCGGGAATCGAAAAAAGGTTCGAGCAATGAACGATCTTTTCCGCTTGCTTGTTGATTTGCTCGGTCCAATGAGGGTGACAATGACCGATGTTCGTCACCGCGATTCCGCTTGTGAAGTCAAGGAACTCTTTTTCTTGCGAATCCCAAAGCCTGGCTCCTTCGCCCCGAATGATTTCAAGAGCGGGACTGGCATAATTTCCTATGAGGAATTTCTTGTGCTCGGTCGAGTCCATGGTACTCAGTTGTGAACGATTTCCGTTCCGATACCTTCGTCCGTGAAGATTTCTAGCAAAATGCTGTGAGGAAGACGCCCGTCGATAAAGTGTACCCGATTGACGCCGGCATTCAAGGCCTCGACTGCGCTGTTGACTTTGGGGAGCATCCCTTTGGAGATCACTTTCTCCTCCTTGAGCGGTTCGACCTGATGGACGGGGAGGCTCGAGAGTAGGGTGGCAGGATCTTCGGGGTCTTTGAGGAGCCCGGGGACATCCG
>JAURNO010000305.1 GCA_030830145.1 Verrucomicrobiota bacterium | reverse complement strand
GCTCCAATCAAGCCGGCACCCCGAACCTGCATTTCCTCAATCGCGAAGCACGCATCTTCCACGGATCGTAAGTCCACGATTTCAAGGCGGTGCGGGAGGGCAAGCTGGTTGATGATACGAACGACGCGATCGTTCGTCGTACTCAGCCAAATCGTACGGTAGTTTGTATTTTCTACCTTCAAAGCAAATTAGAACCAGATTCGGAAGCTTGTCCCCAAAGTCCAACCTTCGTAAACGTCCGCTCCTTCCGAACTGAGGTCATCGAGCTGAATACCACTGATGATCTTAAGGTGTTCTCCGCAAAGGTAATAATTAAGACCAAGGTAGAGGCCATGGTGGCTGTCGCCCCTGCCGTTGTTCAAGTTCAACGTAGAGTCCCGGGTTCCTGCCAAAGGAACATAGCGGCTGTTCAGTTTTAGTCCATCGGCTTGGTCGGAGCGTTGATGAAGATAACGACCCACAAGTTTGAGTTTTTCCTCCTTGATCCAATACATCGGCATCAGCACGACTCCCCAAAAATCACCCTGTTGGTCGATGCTTTTGGCCGAACCGCTTTTACTCAGGTTTCCATTGTCGCCGAAAGCCAGGGTGCTGTGCAGAGCCCATGGACCGTTTCCAATCCGATTGACCAGAGATAGGGCCCAGTCCATGCCCCCGGCCAAATGGTCTTCGCTATTGCCACCATCTTGTTTGTAGAAGGAAATCCAATATTCGTGCAGATCATATGAGCTTGCCTCCGAATAGTCGCCCAACCAAGAGGCGTAGTATACTTTGCTGTCCTCCCATCCGCCAATGTAATCTTCGTAAGTGCCTGAGAAAACAGCGGCGTCGAAGGTGTGAATGCCGCTCTTCCACTTGGCCCAAGTAGCCATGGGGTTACCCTTTTCCTTGTCATAGAGCCAAAGTTTGTTGGAGAACGACGAGCGCTCCAGGCAGTTGATCATGGTCGACGACCGTTGCCATTCGTCCGCCATTCGACCAGTTCTTCGGCCGTAACCGAGCTCCAAAGAGTCCACTGCGGAAACATCCCAGAACCGTCCTGCATCAAAGGTAATATTGGCGGCCCGAAAGGTTTCGTGTCCCCATTGGCGATAGTTTCCCCCGGAGGAGTCCGGGTAGTTATGCCGGTCGTTTGACAACTGACTGACGGCCTTGAATTTCCAATAGGTTCCGAATGTACCCGACAACCCCATCCAAAACCGACGGAATTCCTCGAAATCATCATTGAAGGATTTGCCCGTAGAGTCTTCCCCGTCGATATGACCAATTTGATGTTGATAAGACAAGAAGAGCTTGGCGCTTTGCAGACCGTTGGCCTCGGGTTTGTCGTAAAACTTCCCGAAATTCCGAAGCTTGGCGCAGTCGTCCTCGATGCTGTCCGTGTTTTCAAGTGCTTTTTCGCTGTCTTGCGAGAAGGAATAGCCAAGCGGGTACAGGAGCAGAAAGGTCAGGGCGATCTTGGGCAAGTCGCGGGCGAAGGATAATTTGTTCATTTTGCGATGGTTACTTCATTCGGTATGACAGGTCAATCGGCATTCCGTATCTGAACTTCCCTTTCTTCGGCAAAGCTGTCATGTTTTTGATGATGAACGCCAAAGATTACTTTTTCCTCGGTCTTTTCACACCGCATTCGGGAGACCGAAAGACCTTGCAGATCCAATTGAATTGGACTTTGCGCATCACGGCCGCTTTATGCTTCATCGGACATGGAGCTTGGGGTCTGATCACCAAGTCGGGATGGCTTCCATTCTTCGCCTCGCAGGGAATCGAGGGAGAACTTGCATGGACCTTGCAGCGGCTCATCGGGGCTTTCGACATCGCCATGGCCTTGCTTCTCCTTTGGCGCCCCAACCGGGCTGTCATTCTTTGGATGTTCTTGTGGGCCCTCTGGACTGCGATTCTCCGGCCATTGGCGGGCAACCTCGACAAACCCGTAGAAGTGACGGAGGGGCAATGGGTCGTGGAGATCAGGGAGGAAGCTCGGTCCGACAAGACTCAGACTTGGGAGTTCTGGGAGCGGGCCGGGAATTGGGGGCCGCCCTTCATGCTCTTGGTCATGGGAGGGGCGTTTGCCGTGAGGAGAAAGGATTTATTTGGGGGCTACAAAGAGCCGGAGATCAAAGAGTCTACGATCGATACGATCTTCTTTCTTTGCAAGCTCTGCTTGGCCCTTCTTCTCATCGGGCATGCGGGTTTTGGTTTCGTCGTCCAAAAGCAGATGCTGATCGACCATTGGCAATCGATCGGGGTGAACGCCGATGCCGCCTTTATTTCCCAGATCGGCTACACCGAATTCGCTCTTGGAGTCATGATTTTACTCGCCCCGATCCGACCCTTGATCATTCTTGCTTTGGGTTGGAAGCTCTTCACCGAATTTCTCTACGTCCCGGCCGATACGGTTACAGGCATGGGGATCGTCAACATATTCGAATGGATCGAGAGATGGGGCGACTACGGCATCCCCTTGGCGATGCTTTACATCTTGGCCTATCGGGCGAAGAAGAAAGCTTAGTTGGGAGTTCAGGAGTTCCTGACTTTTTCCTTTTCGGCTTCGGCCTTGGCCTCGAGTGAATTCACTTCCTGAGTCAGGATTTTGCGGGCTTCTTCCGCTTCCTCGTGTTTCTCTTGAGCGAGTGCGTCCTGAACGCTTTTTTCAAGCACGATCTTTCGCTCGGCGATCTTCGCTTTGTATTTGGAATCGATTTCGGCGATTAGTTCTTTTTGCTCGTCGGTCAAGGGTTTGTCGCTTCCGTCGTCCGACTTCTCCATGGCTAGTTCGTATGCGCTTTTCATGGGCTTGCTTGTATTGAAAAAACAATTGCACGTCCAATCGTTTATCCATTTTCAACGGGTCGGGGGAATTACTCCGGGCGGGCGATCGGGTGATTTTTGATTATTGGGATGCGGTCCAATTCGTACCATCCCATTGCATCAACTTGCCCGCAATCGTGAGATAGGACCAAGTCTTTGTCTTCTCTTCGTAAAGATAGGGGAAAGTGGATTTTTTCGTCCAGAGCCAAGTCTGTGAGCTTTCTCGGAACAGCCAGACGTCGGAGGGCGAAGAGGAGGAAAGGTACACCCAACCGAGGTGCGTATGGTACATCCAGAAGTTTCCGGTATCAGTTCTTGCGGGCAGGTAGAAGTACCCGAGCCAGTTGGATTGGTTCCAGTTGCTGGAACCGGGGACTGCCTTCGCACCCTCGATGGAATCATTCGCCAGCAAATCGTCCTTCTGCATCTTTGCCTTCAGCGTTTCATCCGTCCAGTAGGGCAAAAGGCCACCGAATGTCGGATCGGTTACCTCAGCCGATTCGAATTTGTTTCCAACCGGAGAGGGAAGCATGGCGGCAAGATCGACCTTGGACGAAAAGAACTTATGGAGATGAAAGGCGTCGGTTTTGGACTCGTTCGAGGAATTCATGTCGTATTGATAGTCGAAGGAGGACAAAGTATGGTTAAGATCTTTGCGAAATTGTTCTTCGGCCGCCAAATCATCGGTCGAGAGGTTGAAAAACCTTTGCTCGTTAATTCGGTACAGAAGGTAAGTGGATGCGGAATTGTAAAGACTGATTGCGCTTTCCAAATGTTTTCTTGCTTCGGGGAGTCGGTTGGGAGTCTTCAGTTTACCGAATCGTTCTGAAGAGTCGAAAAGAGATTCCATCGTCACGATCCCCGAGTCATGCATGGTTTTGGCAGTTCCCGCGGTCATCGGCCATTCGTGGCTCAATACGATTTGAATCAAGCCTGATAGTCCTTGAATCATAGCTCGTAGCAAACGCACGTCTCCAATGTCCGCATAGATGACTTGCTCAAGACCGGTCAAATCTTGGGTGAGGGTTATATAGGTGCTTTCGTCGGTGATTCGGGCCAAGTGAAGATCAGCGATCTCAAGAGTCTTGAGGAGGGTTTTTTCAAGGTAAGTTTCAACCTCCGAATAATCGAAGTTCGGATTGATTTCCTCTCCGTAATCCAAGTTTTCGAGTAGCAGGTCGGGGAGGGTGAAGGAACGGATCGCTTCGGAGGCTCCGAGCGAAAGGGCGACGGACTTGAGGGAACGCGAGCCATTGTCTTCGAGCAAATTAAGGAGCAGTTCCAAGGCGAAGACGAAATTGGCCTGAGGGTCCTGTGAGCTAAGCAGAAGTTGCGCTTTTTGGGTTTCCATACCGGTTTGGAGGTCTTGGACGGGTTTGGGCACTTGCCGTTCGACTTCGACGAGAACACCCCGGCTTCTCAGGTTGTAGATTTCGGTCTGTAGTGTGAGGTCGGATAAATCGAGAAAGTTACCCTTGATCTTGAGGTGGTAGAGATAGGGCAAGTTGATCAGCGGAGTGATGCTCGAAATACGCTGTTTGTCCAGGTAAAGGTAGGTGAGCGCCGGCAGACTGGAAATTCCATTCAAGGAAGACAGCGTGCCGCCTGAACTCAAATTCAGGTAACTCAGGCTGGTCAGGGACGAAAGAGGACTCAAGTCGGTCAGGGCGTTTTCAGTCAAGGAAACGGTGGTCAGGTTTTTGGCGTATTGCAAACCTTCCAGGCTTGTAACCTTTTTGCCCTTGTCGTAAAGCGAAGTGATGGCTTCGAGGTGAGCCTGGGTGAGTTGGTTTGGGTTTTTGCCTATGGGGACACCTGAGAAATATGCATAATAAGGATAGGAGGACAGGTTCTCTTTGAGGGTGTCGGTCAGGTTCGAGTCGGAGGGGAAGAGGTTGAGACTGAAGTAGGCTCGCAAAAAAGTGTCTTGGTACACCGAAACGCTTTTTTGCAAAGACTCGTCCAACGTACCGCTCGCGGAGAACCAACTTGCGGTTCCGGCGTCGTATAGATCCCATCCGAGAAAACTACTGTTCGCTTCGGGGAGTGCCGTCAGGGCAACGGTGGAACCGTAGGTATAAGAACCGGTGCCACTGACATTGCCGTCGCCTGTTACCTGTGCGGTCAAGTTGTAGCTCGATAGCTCGAAGCTTGCGGACACGTTCAGGTCTGAACTTGCGGTCACGGCAATCGGATTTTCCGTACCGTTTACATCTCCTTTCCAACCCGAAAAGTAGTACCCCGTAGAAGGTGTTGCATACAGGTAAACCGTTGTGCCGGGAGTTACCAATTGACTCGTTGGGTACCACAGAGAGTAAGCCTGACCCTGCGCGTTCGTAAAGCTGTAAGCCGTTCCTCCGCCCGGGTCGGATGCATAATAGGGTTGGTAGACAGACCCGCTTCCGCTCGGGTTGACGCCGATCGACAGAGTGATCGGGTCAGGGGTGAAGACCGCACTGACATTCAGGTCCGAACTTGCGCTTATGGCAAGGGGGTTTGTAGTCCCGCTCATGGAACCGGTCCATTGAGTGAAGGAGTATCCGCTTGCCGGAGTTGCGAAAAGGTACACGGTTTG
>JAURNO010000304.1 GCA_030830145.1 Verrucomicrobiota bacterium | reverse complement strand
TTTCCATTGCTGCGGGTGGATACAATACATATTATATAAAATCGAACGGTTCTTTATGGGGAACGGGTTATAACCAACACGGCCCCATTGGAGACGGGACAACCATACATGTCACAACTCCCTATCAAATCAAGCCAAGCGGCGTGAAACAGGTTTCGGCGGGAGCACAGCATTCTGCATTTCTGATGAAGGATGGATCTTTGTGGACATCTGGTGGAAATGCTGAAGGACAGTTAGGAAATGGAACAACAAGTGGGCGACAAACTCATGCTCAAGTCATTGCTTCTGGCATAAAATCTATTTCGCTGGGTTGGTACACGACATTTTTTATAAAAGATGATGGTTCACTTTGGGCGGCAGGTCTGAATTCACTAGGGAGACTTGGCGACGGGACGACAACCAATCGGAGCACTCCCGTGCAAATTATAAGTTCATCAGTTACTCAGGTTTCCACTGGGATCGAACATTCCACGGTTCTTAAGACAGATGGTTCGGTTTGGACATTTGGAAAAAACTCAGATGGCCGGCTTGGAATTGGGAATACATCCAATGCTTCTTCCCCCACTGAAATTACTGGTTTTAACGGGGTTCATCGACTTGCGGATGTGGTGCCCAATCACTTGGTTGAATTGAATTCCTCTGTCGATTTGGAAATGATCTGGGTACAACCGGGGACTTTTACGATGGGGAGCCCGACGAGTGAGGTAGGGCGGGAGGTAGACGAAACTGAACACAATGTTACCCTCACAAAAGGTTTTTATCTAGGTAAGTATGAAGTTACGCAGGCTCAGTACGAAGCGGTGATGACGGGGAATTTGAGTGGCTTGAGTGCAACACCGAGTGAGTGGCCTAACAATCCAAATCGTCCGGTGGAGAAGGTAAGTTGGGACGATGCCCAAATCTTTTTGTCTCGTTTGAATACCTTGGAAGCTAACAATTTACCCTCTGGTTGGGCCTATGTTTTACCGACTGAAGCTCAGTGGGAATATGCCTGCCGTGCTGGAACTCAGACTTTATATTATTGGGGGAATTCAATAACAACAAATCAGGCAAATTATAATCAAAGCGGATATTCTCAGACACGAGATGTAGGTTCGTATGATCCTAATCCTTGGGGCTTCTTCGATATGCACGGGAATATATGGGAATGGTGTTCAGATTGGCATGAAGCTTTCAGTAATAATAATCAAACTGACCCAATTGGTCCTCTTTCAGGAACCAATCGAGTAGCCCGAAGTGGTTCATTGGTTAATGATGGTGCTAATCAACGTTCTGCAAGTAGAAATTATTGGATTCCCGAAGGGAGGCACAAGGCACATGGTTTTAGAATCGCGTTCCAACAAATCACCACCCCTCCCACTAACCTCAACTCCACCGCTCCCCTAACCTTTGCCGAGAACCAACCGATCGGTACCGTCGTGGGCGAGTTCAACGCCACCGATCCGGATGCCAATGCCACCCTGACTTACCACTTGGTCAGCGGGGCAGGGGACGGCAACAATTCCCTCTTTACCCTTGAGTCCAACGGAACTCTAAAGACCGCCAACACTTTTGATTACGAATCCAACGCCTCGACCTATGCCATCCGGGTAAAAGTCAAGGACGAGCACAACGCATCCGTCGAAGGAAACTTCACGGTGATGCTGACGGATGACCCAGCAGACAATGCATCTAAAGTGATCTTCGTGAAAGGCGGGGCTTTGGGGAGTAACGACGGAACATCATGGACAGATGCATACTCGAATTTGCAAAACGCTCTTTCGGCGACCTATGCAGGAGACGAAATTCGAGTTGCCGCCGGGACTTACAAACCGACGAGCGATGGGAACCGCTCTCTTTCCTTTGGATTGGCAAGCGGAGTTTCTTTGCTTGGAGGATACGCTGGGGTGGAGGGGAACTCGGATCGAAACTTCACTGCATACGAAACCATATTGAGCGGAGATTTGGGGGTGAACGGGGTTGCGTCGGACAACAGTTACAATGTGCTCACGATTCTGGATGGGAACGCCTCCACGGTTTTAGACGGTTTTACCATAACCGGAGGGTACGCGAATGGATCGGATCAACACAGCAGAGGTGGGGGCATTTACGTATGGGAGGGTGCTCCCAAGCTTCGTAATTTGGTTGTGCGTGATAACTATGCAACTGAACGCGGAGGCGGGTTGGCCATCTTTGCCTCCAATGCTGTGGTGGAAGATTGTAGCTTTGTTGCCAACCAATCGCAAAACGGAGGAGGAATGATGGCGGACAAGGACTTTTGGGGTGCCCGGAATTCGTCTGCGATCCAAGTCGCCAGGCTTCGTTTCGAGGGGAATTCCGCGACGAGCGGGGGCGGACTATTGGTCGGTGGAAATACCACGATCACGGCCTCTGATCTGACTTTCATAGGGAATTCCGCGACGAATGGAGGGGGGGTTCATGGCGGCGATACTACACTTGTGCTGACCAACGGGGCTTTTCTTGACAACAACGCGAGCAATTTCGGCGGAGGTTACTTCGCCTACAATTCCAATACCAAGCTTCGCAACTCGATCTTCGTGGGTAATCGGGCGTCGGACGGATCGGCGCTGAGTTTGGATCACCCGAATTGGGGCTTGCCGGTCTTGGATAACTTGACGCTTTACGCGAATTCGGTTCCGGCGAACGGATCACTGGTTCATAACAACAGGGACAATGGAGATTCTCGAAATTCTCTGATTACCAATACGATTATATGGGGAAATCAAATATCGGCCTCGGGGAATATTTTTGAGAATCTTGCGGGATTGCCCACTGTTCAAAGCAGCTTGGTCGAGGGTTCGGGAGGAAGCGTCGCCTGGAGTTTGGCATCGTCCTCGACGGACGGGGGGAACAACCTTGATCTCCCGCCCGCTTTCGCAAGCCCTCTCAACGCATTGGGTCGAGATGGTCAGTTTGCTACGCCGGACGACGGGTTGAGGCTCCTGCCGGGAAGCCCTGCGATTGATTCCGGAGTAGACCGTGAGTTTTCCATAGACGCTTCGGGTAAAAACCGCAAATCCGGATCGGCGGTGGATTTGGGGGCCTACGAAAGGTATTCGACTGACCCACTCCAGCCTTTTTCCATGACGCTGAGCCAAAGCTTTATCGTCGAAAATCAGCCCGTCGGGACGATTTTCGGGACTTTCGGTTCGAGGTCGCTCGCAGGGGAAGTGAAGTCGGTTTTCGCTGCGGACGGGAAAAGCTTTGCAGTGATGAAAGACGGGTCGATGCGTTCCTGGGGAGGGAATTGGAGTGGAGCCTTGGGCGACGGGACCGAAACGCAAAAAAACTTACCGGGACCGGTGATAGGCCTGAGCGCAGTCAGAATGGCGAACGGCGTTGCAGGTTTCTCCCTTGCCGTTTTGGAAGACGGAACGGTTTGGTCTTGGGGGAACAACAGCAACGGACAACTGGGGGACGGTACCACTGCCAATCGTTCCTTGGCCGGAGTGGTGAGTGGCTTGTCGGGTGTGAGGGCTGTGGCGGGCGGATCGGCCCATGCCTTGGCCTTGAAGGACGACGGGACCGTCTGGGCGTGGGGAAGCAACAATCATGGGCAACTAGGGGACGGTTCTACTCAGGACCGAAGTGCTCCGGTGCAAGTGAGCGGCTTGAGTGGCGTCGTCATGATCAAGGCCGGAAGAGAGCAAAGTTTCAGCATGGCTCTGACGAGTCTGGGTGAGGTTTGGACTTGGGGGCAAAATCAAGAGGGGCAACTAGGGGACGGCACAACCAACTCATCGAGCACTCCTCAAAAAGTAGCCAACCTTTCCGGTATTACCGAAATCGCCGCCGGATCGGCTTTGAGTTTGGCCTTGAAGAACGACGGTTCGGTTTGGTGGTGGGGAAGAGATGCGGTAAATACTTCGATCGCGGCTCCGGCTCAGGTTGTCGGTCTAACTCAGGTGGTTGGATTGGGAGCAGGTCGGTACCACGCGCTAGCAGTTCGATCGGATGGTGGGTTGTGAACCTGGGGATACAACGGGAACGGCGCTTTGGGCGACGGTACTTTGGTTGATCGCACTTCCCCCGTGCAAGTTGTCGGTCTTACCGGCGTCGTGAAGGCCGATGGGGCATATCGGCATAGCTTGGCTTTGAAAAGCGATGGGACGGTATGGGCTTGGGGAAGCGACAACAACTACGGGGCATTCGGAAACGGGACCTCGGGCGTCAGTCAAGTTCCGGTTCAAACGAGCATCGGAGCCAACTTGGCGAATGTGGCCTTGTCCTACTCCTTGGTTTCCGGA
The DNA here is from genome assembly GCA_030830145.1 of Verrucomicrobiota bacterium. Lineage (GTDB taxonomy): Bacteria > Verrucomicrobiota > Verrucomicrobiia > Opitutales > Seribacteraceae > Seribacter. Next base: position 387 of record JAURNO010000304.1, on the reverse strand, counting down.
GTTGGTGACTCCGACAATCAACTTTTCAGCCTTGATGCCAATGGATCGCTGCGAGCCTCGGCAAGTTTCGACTTCGAATCCAATGCCTCGACTTATTCGATTCGAGTACGAGGCATAGACCAATACAACGATTTGGTGGAAGGCAATTTCACGGTGACTCTTCTCAACTTGAACGAATCTCCCGCCGACCTCAATGTCATCTCTCCGATGACCTTCGCCGAGAACCAACCAATCGGAGCGATCATAGGCGACTTCAACGCCACCGATCCGGATGTTAACACCACTTTGACCTACCACTTGGTGAGCGGGGTAGGGGACGGCAACAATTCCCTTTTCACCCTCGATGCCAACGGCACGCTTAAGACGGCCACCACCTTCGATTACGAA
>JAURNO010000303.1 GCA_030830145.1 Verrucomicrobiota bacterium | reverse complement strand
TATAACCGACATGAGCTGGGGGCGCGTCTCCCATCCAAGCGAAATGGTTAAAACTGGTGAAGAAATCACGGTTTGCATCATCGATATCGACCAAAACAGAGAACGCGTTTCCCTTGGGCTCAAGCAACTGTCGTCCAATCCATGGGATGACATCGAGAAGAAGTTCCCAATCAACGCCAAGGTCAGAGGCAAGGTTGTCAATCTTGTGCCATATGGAGCTTTTATCGAGTTGGAGGAAGGAGTCGAAGGACTCGTGCATGTCACGGAAATGTCTTGGACCAAGAGAATCACCAAGCCAAGCGAAGTCTTGAGTGTTGGAGATGAGGTTGACGCAGTTGTACTGGGAATTCAAAAGGATGATCAAAAGATTTCCCTCGGTTTGAGGCAGTTGGATGTCAACCCTTGGGATATGGCTACACATAATTATCCTCCCGGTGCTCGTGTCCGTGGAAAGGTCAGAAACCTTACCTCTTACGGTGCGTTTGTGGAACTCGAAGAAGGCATTGACGGGATGGTTCACGTTTCGGATATGAGTTGGACCCGTAAAATTAACCATCCTAGTGAAATGGTTAAGAAGGGCGACGAGGTGGACGCGATTGTTGTCGAGGTTGATGTTGAGAATCAGCGTATTTCCTTGGGTATGAAGCAACTTACCCAAGATCCTTGGGAAGATATCGACCGCTTGTACCGCTTGGGTGATGTGATAAAGGGCAAAGTAGCAAGAGTCGCCGGTTATGGTGCATTCATTGAGCTTGATAACGATATCGATGGCCTTGTTCACATCAGCCAAATCAGCGAGGAACGCGTTGAAAAGATTAAAGATTTCCTCAATGAAGGAGACGAAGTTTCCGCTCGGGTTATTAAAATTGACAAGGACGAGCGCCGAATTGGTCTCAGTGTAAAGGCTGCCGATTACGATGAAGACGCTTTGGCCAAGGAAGTCGCAGCATACGATGAGGTAGGAGAAGACTTGACCACCTCCCTTGGTGATTTACTTGACGAAGCGACCGCATCAGATTCCGAAGAAAGCGAGGAAAGTTAAATAGTTTTCCCTGCAAACGGGCAAACATCCGAACCGTTTACTAAGTTTGTTTTCTCTTTTCTGCCCCGACTCTAGTGGGGGCAGTTAGGTACACTGTTACTTAAGCCAAGTTGGCCTGCTCGAGGATTCCTTTGAGGATCTGAGCTCGTTCTGCAATCCGTTGCTCTTCCTTGATTTCTTCGATCGTACGCTGTTTCTCCATCGAACTCATGTTTTTACGGAGTTGTCGCAGTGCTTGCTCTTGAAGCTGACGAACCCGTTCCCTTGTCACACCGATCTTATCACCGACTTCTTCCAAGGTCAGTGGTTCGAGTCCCTCCAAACCAAATCTGAGGCGAATGATGTCGGCTTCCCTTGGTTCAAGTTGGGCAAGAACGCTATTTACATCGCCGACCAAACTTTTGGATTGTAGTCGCTCATAGGGATTAGCAGCCTTATCGTCAGGAACAACCTCACCCAAAGTGGATCCTTCGTCGTCGCCTAAAGGAGAGTCCAATGAGGCGGGTTTTCGACTGACTGATTTGAGAAGAGTTATCCTGGAAACTGGGAGGTTCATTTCCGCGGCGAGTTCATCATCGGATGGGTCTCGACCGAGGCGTTCGGCCAACTCCGAGGAGGTTCTGCGTATTTGAGTAACGCGATCCACCATGTGAACGGGAAGCCGTATTGTTTTGCTTTGATTAGCAAGGGCTCTCTTGATCGATTGCTTGATCCACCATGCCGCATATGTACTGAGTTTGCCGCCTTTGGTTGGATCAAATCGTTCGACGGCTTTCATCAAGCCGATGTTTCCTTCGTTGATCAAATCCAAGAGGGAAAGGCCTATGTTGGAATATTCCTTCGCTATTTTAACGACTAGCCTGAGGTTGGCCGTAATCATAGTTTCACGGGCTTTGTCGTCACCATTCTTGATTCGATCCGCCAACTCGATCTCCTCCTTTACGGTGATAAGGGGGATCGTTGAAATTTGGCGCAGGTATATACCGAGGGACTCTTGCTCGTCGTTTTGCATCAATGATTTACTGCTTATCGAAGTTAAGGGTACGAATTTTGTTCACGAAGGCTATTAGCATTGGATGGTTAAATGTTATGTTTTGTTTGCTAGCTAGTATGACTAAGTTAAAGGCTGATTCGTTCAGCCAAAGCTAGTGCTTTCAGCATTCCCTTCGCTTTGTTGATGGTTTCATCAAATTCTTTTTCGGGAACTGAATCAGCTACGATCCCAGCTCCGGCCTGCAGATGCAGGACATCATCTGTGATCATTGCCGTTCGAATTGCGATGCATGAATCATGATTGCCGTCGTAACCAAAATAACCGAGTGCTCCTGCGTAGGCGTTTCTTTGTATCTTTTCAAATTCAGAAATAATCTGCATGGCCCGGACCTTGGGTGCGCCGCTGACCGTACCGGCGGGGAAAGTGGCTCTAATTAAGTCAAATGCGTTGCAGTCAGGCCTTAGTTTTCCGATTACTTGGGATACGATATGCATTACGTGCGAATATCTTTCCACATTCATGTATTCCGCTGCATGAACGGACCCGATTTCACAAACTCGCCCAATATCATTCCTGGCAAGATCGACAAGCATCAAATGTTCTGCCTTTTCCTTTTCATCGGCTAGTAAATCCTTTTCCAGTAAATTATCTTCTTCCTCTGATTTTCCTCTCGGTCGAGTTCCGGCAATGGGTCTGATCAGTACGTCGTCTTTGGTCAGGCGAACGTGAACTTCGGGTGAAGCGCCCACGATCGAATAATCTCGGACTCCATCAGAAACATATAGGGCGAAGGATTGATCGCCCGTATTGCCCGGTAAAGATTAATTGGGGGACAAG
>JAURNO010000302.1 GCA_030830145.1 Verrucomicrobiota bacterium | reverse complement strand
TCATTGAGCACTCGACAAAGACATGTGCGAGCAAGTAGTGAGCCTTGGAATAAGAACTGTCTATTTGGAGCGCCTCGAGAAGGTATTTTTTCGCCTGATTGTAATCTTTTTCTGTCGATAAGATACCGGCCAAATTGTAGAGGGCTTTGGTATGTCCCGGGTTAATTTCAAGGACACGGAGATAGTGTTGTTTTGCCTGGGGTAGGTTAGTTCTGTCAATCAGCGTTCCCTCTTTGTCAGTGGCGACACCACCGGACAACAATTTCCCCATGTAATAATGTGCCTCCGTGAAATCATCGTCAATGTCGAGCGCCGTTTCGTAGTTCTTGCGGGCTTCCTCAAAATCGTCTGCATTCGTCAGCAGTTTTGCTTTATGGAAGTATGCGGGGGCATAGTTTTGATTGATTTCGGTTACCTTGTCGAAATTGTTCTTGGCTTCCTCGGAATCATTTAATTCAACAAGAAGCAGAGAGTAATTAAAATAGGCATCGGCATAATTTGGATTGATCTCCAAGGCGTTTAGGAAATGGTTTCGGGCTGTTTCGAAATCTTTTTGCGCGACCAGAGCAATGGCAAGTTCACATTCTGCCTCGGCATATTCCGAATTCAGCGAAACCGCTTTCCGAAAATGCTCGAGGGCATCTTGCTCTCCTTGTTCCTTTAAAAGAAGGCCAAGCTTATAATAGGCTTCCGCGAAGTCCGGATTGAGGGCAATTGCTTCCTCTAGGTGCGCTTTGGCATTCATCTATCGAAAGGTTTTGGGGTTATTTGGAAGTCATCACCCAGACACCATCCCAAGTTCCCTTGGGAGGGTTTTTCTTCATGTGATTGCAACGGTCGATGTAGAGTTGAGCGGCTTTGTCATTCGGGTTGATTTTCTTAACCGAGTTAAAGAGCTTGGTGGCCTGATCCCATTTGCCAAGGTTCCAACTACGATACCCATCGTTGAATAAGCCGAGGGCTTCGACTAGGTTTGGATAGGATTCGTCATCATGAAAATCCAAGACTTCGTAGACTCCTACAGGTTCGGTTTTTCCTTTTACGATTACATAATCAACTTGTCGCGTTCTGTAGGTCGCTTTGACCGCCTTGTGAGTAAACTCACTAATGAGAATATGAGCACCGTATTGTTTGCAGGCACTTTCGATACGCGCTGCCAGATTTACTCCGTCCCCAATTACCGTGTAGTCCATCCTCTTTGGAGAACCGATGTTACCAGAAACGATGGAGTCGGTATTGATGCCCATGCCGTGGTCGATGGGCATTTTGCCTTCGGTGGACCTTTTATCGTTAAACACCTTCAGGTCGGTCATCATTCGTATGGCGGCTCGAACGGCTCGGTCCGGGTCATCTTCATGCGGGACGGGCGTTCCGAAGATACACATCATCGCGTCTCCGATAAATTTATCAAGCATTCCCCCCTCGTCCGTGATACAGTCTACCATGATCGTGAAGTAGTCGTTGAGCAGTTTGACGGTACCTTGAGCACCTAACTCCTCAGTAATGGTAGTAAAACTCCTGACATCCGAAAACAAGACTGTTCCAACACTTTGCTTGCCTCCCATGATATCGTCGTCATTGCCATCCGCTGTCATCAATTGATCCGCTAGTTCGGGGTCCATGTAGCGAGACATGGTAGACTTCATTCTTTTTTCGGAACTGATATCTTCGATCATCAACATGGCCCCGATTATGTTGTCCTTTGGGGCGGAATCGACTTCCTGTTGTTTTTCGTTCTTCCCCAGGAGAGGAGTTAAAGTGATATTTACCGAGAGAGTCTCACCCTCGATTTGGATTTCTGCGTCCAGAAACTCTTCGTTCTCATGAACCGCTTCAAGTTTGTGGAGGAGCCATTCGTTTGTACCACCGAAAAGTACGGATGCCTGTTGTTCGAGAATGGCTGCTTCGTGGGGAACTTTCAGAATCCTGAGACCAGCCGGATTGCATGTTTTCACCACTCCATGTTCGTCAAAGGTAAGCACCGCATCGTGCATGCTCGAGAGGATGCTCTGGGAGTAATTCATTTGACTTTGAACGTCGTCGAAGAGCTTGGCGTTCTCAATGCCCATGGATATTTGGGAAGTGAAGGCGGCGAGCCTCTTCTCGTCTTCTGCATTGAAAGACCCACCCCTCTTGTTGAGTACCTGACTGACGCCAATGGTTTTCCCTGCCTTGCTGAAAACGGGCATGCACAAAATGGAACGAGTAAAAAATCCGGTTTGCTTGTCAAAGGATGGATTAAACCTCAAATCCGCGTAGGCGTGGGGAATGTTTACCGCTTTACCAGAAGTGAAAACTGCTCCTGAAATGCCTAAATGATTCGGTATGCGGATCGTTGATTTTTCATCCAACCCCTCACCGACTTCGGTGTAAAGCTCGTTGGTTTTCTCGTCGTTGATGAAGAGGGTTGCTCGCTCGCAATCAAGCATGGTCGAGATAGTCGTGATGATTTTTTGGAGGAGGGGAGTGAGTTCGAGTTCGGAAGATACTTGTGAGACGACATCCAAGAACTCGAGCTCTTGTTTTCGGGCGGCTTCAATCTGCTCGACAATGATATTTCCTTGAATCGCGATGGCCGCCTGCTCGGTCATTGCCTCCAGCATATCCAAATCGTTCTGGTCAAATTCTCCGTCTATTTTGTTTAGAATTTGGGAAACTCCGATTTCATCTCCGTTAACGGTGCGCAGGGGGGCACAAAGAATACTTTTGGTTCGAAAGCCAGTTCGTACGTCGACAGCTTTGTTGAACCTTTCATCTTTGTAAGCATCGTGAATGATAACCCCTTCGTTTTTGGTGAAGGCCCAGCCGGCTACCCCTTTGGTGTTGAGAATTCTAATTTCCCTTCGGAAGTTTCCCTGTGCGATTCTCGAATATAATTCACCGGTTGCTGGATCATTGAGAAAAATCGTACCTCGCTCTGCCCCGATGGTAGAGGTTGTTATCTTTACGAGAACTTCGAGAGCTTCGTCCAGGCTTTTGGTTTTTGCCAAATCAGTCGTGACCTGCAAAAGCATATCCGAAAACCTGGATGTTCTCTTGGAACTCGAGTTTTTGGGGTTTGGTGATTCGGCTTGTTTTTTATCTTCCATTAGTCTTTTCCAGTTCGGATCGAAGTTCGATGATAGTTTCTTGGAGTTCCTTGAACTCCATCGTTTTCAATTGTTTTTCTTTCTGTAGGCTTTGGCTGTGCAGATGCCCTTCTTGGTCAATTTCATCCCTCAATGCATTTACCATTCTCCTGAAATGATTGATTTCATTCTGATGGGTTGCCAATGCCAATTGCACTGCTTCCTGTTTTGAGTATTCAGCTCGATCCAATTCGCTTCTTAAATTGGCTATATTTTCACGTAGTAAACGGACCTCGTTAGTTGCCGCGTTGGTTGCTCTTTGGACTGCGTCCTGTTGGCGATTGCGAGACGATTCAACTTGCTGACGCATCGTAGATACGGATTCACGCAGTTGTTGATTTTCCTTGGATGAAGTGGATAGTGCTTTCTGCACGGCCTCGTCTTTCTCAATGCTCTTTTGGTCTAGGTCTTCTCTCATTTGTGAGATACTTTTCTTCAACGAATTAATCTCGGATTCCTTTTGAGACAAACTCGATTGAACGAGATCGTTCTTCTCAGTGAGAATTTGATCTATTTTTTCGCGGGTGGAAGAGAGAGTGTCTTTGAGCGATTGGATTTCAGACGCTGCACGTGCCTCTACTTTCTGGATGTTTTCAGATTCTTTGTGTTGGGCTCCCTCAAGTTCTTCTCTCAAGTTT
>JAURNO010000301.1 GCA_030830145.1 Verrucomicrobiota bacterium | reverse complement strand
TGCATGGTGAGTCGGACAAGACTGGTTCAGCTCCTCTCGATCAGCCCATCCATCCGCGCGAACTTTTGGCTACGATCTACCATGGCTTTGGTATAGACCCGGAAAGCATCCAAAAAATACCATTACGGAGGAATGGCCATCCGGGGGAACTCCCAGTGGATGGCGAAGGACAAGGAAGGAAAACCCAAGGGAAGCATGCTCACCTCGGAGGGGAAGGCCCGCAAGAACGGGAACCACTCCCGCCCGCGCTGGGTGGCGATGTACGGCCCAGTCGACGGCCATGACTGCGGAGTCGTGGTGATGAACCACCCCGACAACTTCCGTTTCCCCCAGTGGGTCCGACTCCATCCCTCCATGCCCTACTTCGTCTACTCGCCCATGGTCAAGGACCCCTTCTCCATCGAACCGGACAAGCCTTATGTCTCGAAGTTCCGCTACCTGACCTTCGACGGAAAACCCGACCCCAAAATGATCGAGAAAGCCTGGAAGGACTGGACCGGGAAAAGGTAGTCCGAGCAAGAATATTCAAATGAACGGTGCCGTAAATCGACAGAAAATAAACGCAGTTTTAGAGGGTAAAATATTGATAAGTAGATATTGAAGCTTACAATATATGAGCTAAGCCCCCCCTACTTAAAGTCGATGAAATCAGCAAGGATTGCAGTTGTCTTCCTGAGCCAAGTCATGATGGTTCAATTTTGCCTTGCTGCCAAAGGCTCCGATTTTTCCAAGGCCATCACTGAAGACAAGCCCCTTCGCCACTGGTCCTTTGATTCCTTTTTGCCTGCAAAAAACGTGGAGGCTTCAAGCGGTCCGACCTCCACAGAATACCCGGCCTTCGGGAAGGTCAACCCCGCCGTGAAAATGAAAAACGGAGGACGCATCGTCATAGCCGATCCGGGGAAGGGTTCCGTCTTCGACTTCGAAAATGGGGACGAGATCACGGTGGAAGCTATGGTGAGCTTGGATCAGTTACGCGGACAAGCCGCCATTCTGACCAAGGGCAGGACCAACAATGCAGGATTCGCTGCAAACAACCAGAACTGGGCCTTCCGCTTGAAAAGGACGAGCGGCGGACAAGCTGGGGTGAATTTTCTTTTTCGTAGCAAGGGGACAAAAGGTCAACCCGCAGACTGGCACCGCTGGACGAGCAATCAGGGCTTTACGGTGGGTGAGGGGTGGCATCACGTCGCGATCTCCTACCGCTTCGGAGACCCCGGATCCATCCGGGGCTATCTGGACGGCAAGCCGGTCAAGGGGAAGTGGGACTTGGGCGGACCCACTAAAAGCCCACCAGTCGTGGACGACGACGAGGTCTGGATCGGTTCCTCCATGGCCGGAAACCTGGACAATTCCCTTTTTGGCTCAGTGGATGAGATCGCTCTTTACCGGCGGATCGTGCCGGCGGAAGTTTTTGCCACGCGCTATGAGAGAATTGAGCCCGAACGGGTTCTTCCCGAGCCCAAACCCGGGGCCCTCGTACTTACTCTGAACCCATGGAGCAACCGTTCGAAATTCCCCATCAACCCGAAACCTGCAATCGGGCAGTGGGAACAAAGCGCCCTCGGATTCGTCCGCTTGCCAAGAAAGTACGACGACTGGGGAGTGCGGGAAGACTGGGGAGAAGGGGTCATCGTCCGGGCCGTAACGGAAATCGACTTGAAACCCGGGGACTACGAGTTTCTCGGGCGAAGCCGCGGAATCGCCCGTCTCTATGTCGACGGGGAGCAAATCCTCACCTTCCCTCCCGTCAAGCGTGGTGGTGGTGCCCATAACCAAGTTCAGCCCGTCCCGACCGTTCCGCGCGAAGGCATGCGTCCCCGCTTTCTCGACGAGGTGGAAAAGGTTGTGACCTACACCAGCCCGGGAGGAAAACACACAGTTGTTTTCGACGTCATGGTGGGTGGCCCCAAGTTACGCCTTGAATTCGGGGAGGGCTGCCTGGCCATTGCGAAGAAAGGAGAAATGTTCCGTTTGCTCGGGCCAAAACCCGGCCCGGAACTAACCGATCGAGGATGGGAGAACTTCGTTGTCCGGACTTCGACCGAATTGGACGAACGGGACAGGGAAGCTAGGCGTGCCGCCGACAAACAGAAAGGATACTGGAACAAGCGCCACGCCATGGCCGTTAAAGAACTTACTTCGAATAGTGAATCGTTCGCGAGTATCGACCAATTGATCCACGAACGGATCAAGCGAGCTCACCAGAATTCGGGAGATCCGGACTCTTTCTTTAACGCAAAGGTTCGTCCCATACTGTCAGAGCATTGCTTCCGGTGTCATGGGGAGAAGGAAAAAGGCGACTTGAACATGCTGGATCTGGAAAACCTTCTTGCCGGAGGGGAGTCGGGTCTGCCGGCTATCGTTCCGGGCAAACCCGTGGAAAGTCATTTGTTCACGCTCGTTTCGTCCGAAGAGGAGGATGAACGAATGCCCCCGAAAGGCGATGGTCTCAATAAGGATCAAATTGCAATTTTGCAAAAATGGATTCTCCGGGGCGGGAATCTCGACAAGGAGCCAAAGAACGTTTCCGAAAGAACTCCCCTCGTTGATGACCTGACCTTTCTCCGGCGGGTTTGGATCGACACACTCGGCATAGCCCCACCACTTCGAGTAGTCCGATCCTTTCAGGCGGATGCCTCCCCTGACAAACGAACAAAGATGATCGACCTGGTGCTCGAAAAGGATGGATGGGCGGACAACTGGGTCGGCTATTGGCAGGACGCCCTCGCCGAAAACCCAAACCTCCTCAAACCCAACCTCAACAACACAGGCCCTTTTCGTTACTGGATACTCGATGCCTTGAGAGACAACAAGCCGATGGATCGTTTCGCCACCGAATTGATCACAATGCGGGGAAGCACCTGGGGAGGAGGCTCCGCCGGCTTCGGGGAAGCATCCCAAAATGACGTGCCCATGGCGGCCAAAGCCCATGTCATCGGCACGGCTTTTCTCGGAGTCGAAATGAAATGCGCCCGCTGCCACGACGCTCCCTATCACGACACCACCCAACGAAACCTTTTTGAGTTGGCCGCAATGCTCGGGCGCAAATCGATCCAAGTGCCCAAGACAAGCAGTGTGCCGGCCAGTTTTTTCGAGCATGCCCAACAAGGCGGACGCGAGTCCCTCATTCAGGTGACCCTCAAGATCGGTTCCACTGTGAAACCGGAGTGGCCCTTCGATGAACTTGTTGGCAAACTGCCCGCACAGGTTCTCCAAGACCCGAACGACACCCGCGAACGATTGGCTGCCCGCATTACTTTCTCGCGCCGCTTCGCCGAGGTTATCGCCAACCGGTTATGGAAGCGCCTGATGGGTGCAGGCTTGGTGGAAAAAGTAGACGATTGGGAAGGCAAAAGTCCCAGCGACCCGGCTCTGTTGGCATACTTGGCCGACGAATTGATCCGCAGCGGGTACGACCTCAAGGCCTTGACCCGGCTTATCATGACCTCGAAAGCCTATCAGCGAAGGGCCATCGACGTTCCGGAAAACTTGGTTGAATCCGACCGCTTCTTCGAAGGCCCCTATCGTCGCCGGATGACGGCTGAGCAAGTCGTGGACAATGCGTGGCAGGTTTCGGGCAAAACCATGGATCTGGGGCTCCTCACAATGGACATGGAAGGACGCCATCGTCCCGGCTTCTTCATGAATTTCGGTCGCCCCCAAAGGGCTTGGGAATTTACCACCCTTGCCAATGAGCGCGACAGGCCTAGCTTGGCCATGCCCAAAATGCAGGCGGTGATCGACGTATTGCTTGCCTTTGGTTGGCGCAACTCCCGGCCCGAACCGACAAGTCATCGCATCGAGGAACCCAACCCCATCCAACCCGGGGTGCTCGCCAACGGGGTCATGGGTGGCTGGCTGACCCGCTTGAGCGATGATTCGGAAATCACCCGAATGTGCATCGAAGCGGAATCCGCGTCACAGCTGACTGAGGACCTGTACCTCCGCTATCTTACGCGCTTCCCCACAAGTGAGGAAAGAAAGGCCTTTGTTGCCTTGCTCAAAATTGGTTTCGATAACCGGATCCTGCCCAAGCAACAAACTTTGCCCTCTCCAGCCAAAAAACGTTATCCCTACGTCTCCTGGCTCAACCATTTGGACGATGAAGCCAATTCCATCAAGCAGCAACAGGAAGAGGATGCCCGACGTGGCGATCCACCCAGCAAGTTTTTGCAAACCGCTTGGCGCGAATCTGCCGAAGATGCCTTATGGACACTCTTGAACTCACCTGAAATGATCCTGATCCCATGAACCGAAGAACTTTCATTAAGTCTACCGTGGCCACCGGAGCCCTCGCCTCCCCCACCGTCTTTTCCAAACCTGCTTTCGGCAAGGCCGAACATTGCGTGATGTTGTGGCTAGGTGGTGGAATGTCCCAGATCGATACCTTTGACCCCAAGCCCCTGGGCGATGCCAAGACCAAAAAGGCGGGCGGGTATTACAAGTCCATCGACACCTCGGTCCCGAGCGTTCAAGTTTGTCAACATCTTAAGAAAACGGCCAACTTGATGGAGCATGTTACCGCCGTGCGCTCCCTTCATCATGACGTGGTCGACGAACATGCCGCCGCCACCAACCGTATGCACACCGGCCGTCCCACCTCGGGCACGGTGACCTACCCTTCCCTCGGCTCCATTGTCGCCCATAAGCGCGGAGCGGTTGCCAAGGGGGTTCCCGCCTACGTCTTGCTCGGTTATCCGAACATCGTTCGCGGACCTGGATTCCTCGGGCCGGAAGCGGGCTTCATCTACACCACCGACCTAAAGTCCGGTCCCGCCGGGCTAGCACGGCCAAAATGGCTTTCCTCCTTCAGAAATTCCCGACGGCAGGAGCTTTTGGAAAAAGTACGCAAAGGGGGTCAACAAAGATTTCCCAAGGATGAAAAGTT
>JAURNO010000300.1 GCA_030830145.1 Verrucomicrobiota bacterium | reverse complement strand
CAACTTGAGATCATGCCTCGCCCTCCTGATGAACGAGCCCCTGACAACCCATGGCCTGAGTGGCCCAAGGTTTACAACATGGATTATGGACAGGAGGAGGCAAAAGAGGTTTTTGGCAGCGACCCCCGTCGATACCTCACCGCTACCAAAAAATTCCTGGGTGATGATGTTGGTAATCTCCGAGCTTTGCTTATTCATGAAATCGAATGGAAGCAGGAGAATGGACGCTTCTCGCCTGTAGAGGTCAGTGGCTCCGAGAGAGAAATCCCTGCTCAGTTAGCCTTTTTGGCCATGGGTTTTTTGGGGCCCGAAGACATGATTGCCGAAGAGTTGGGCTTGAGTCGGGATTCGCGTTCCAACATCGAGGCGGAATATGGAAAGTTTTCTACCAACATTGACGGAATTTTCGCCGCTGGTGACATGCGCCGAGGCCAGTCTCTAATCGTTTGGGCAATCAACGAGGGTCGTGCTGCGGCACGCGAATGCGATCGTTATCTCATGGGCGAAACCTCTTTGCCCTGATTTTTCCTCCGATGCGCATAGTCTGCTTGGACCTCGAGGGAGTTTTGATCCCCGAAATATGGATCGCGTTTGCCGAAAAAACTGGAGTGGAAGAACTCAAGAGGACAACGCGCGATGAACCGGATTACAACATCCTGATGAATTATCGTCTGGATATCCTTCGCAAAAACCAGTTTACCCTCTCACAGATTCAGGAGGTAATTGCTTCCCTTGAACCACTTCCCGGTGCATGTGATTTCCTTTCCTCGCTTCGTAGCCAAAATGAAGTGATTTTGCTGTCGGATACTTTTCGGGAGTTCGCCATGCCCTTGATGACAAAATTGAATTTCCCAACCCTCTTTTGTCATGAATTGGATGTAAATGACGACAATCAAATCGAAGCCGTCAGGCTCCGACTTGGAGACCATAAGCGTAAAACCGTGCAATATTTGCAGAAGTTGAATTTCGAAGTGATTGCTTCCGGAGATAGTTACAATGATCTAGGCATGTTGAAGACTGCTGATCGTTGCATATTGTTTGATCCGCCGGCCTCTCTTGTAGCCGAATATCCGGATATGGCGGTGGCAAGGGATTATTCGCGTCTTCGATCCTTTATCGATAACGAAGCGTCATGATTATTCTCATCACTGGAACGAACCGCAAGGCCAGTAAGTCATCCGTGATGGCTCGCTGCCTTTCGCTAATTTACGACGAGATGGGCATTGAGAACAAAGTTCTTGAATTGAATGAACTTCCTCCTGAGACCTTTTCTCCCGAAGCTTACAAAGTGAAACCTCCGAAAGTGTTGGAATTCACTCAAGATATTCTGAATGCATCCGGTCTTGTCGTGGTTACCCCCGAGTACAACGGGAGTATGAGCGGTGCCTTGAAACTTTTTATCGACCTTCTCCCTTTTCCCGAAAGCTTCGAGGGCAGACCGGTTTGCTACATAGGGCTCGCGTCCGGACAATTCGGAGCCTTACGCCCCGTTGAACATCTCCAGCAAGTTTTCGGTTACCGCAATGCCTACAACTTTCCCAAACGAGTCTTCATTCCCGCCGTGCACGACTCTCTTGACGATGAAAAGGGTATCTTGGACGAGGATTTGGCGACCCGCTTAAAGGAACAAGCTCGTTCATTCGTGGAATTCTGCCGGAACCTCGGTAAACTTTAGGTTAATCGCTTGGAAAGTAAACTTCCGGTATTCAGGCAAGGATAGGAGTTAGGACGCGACCGTGGACATCCGTTAGGCGAAGGTCTCTACCTCCGTGCCGATAAGTAAGGTTTTCATGATCCAGTCCAAGGAGATGAAGCACGGTAGCCCAAAGATCGTATATGTCGCATTTGTTTTCCGCGACATGATAACCAAATTCGTCTGTCTGACCATATATGGTTCCTCCTTGTATTCCTCCACCAGCCATCCAAATAGAATACCCGTGGGGATTGTGGTCCCGACCATTGCTTCCCTGTGAGAAAGGAGTACGACCAAACTCTCCTGCCCAGATTACCAAGGTTTCGTCCAATAATCCTTTCGCTTTGAGGTCTTTGAGAAGTCCAGCTATGGGTTGATCAACTTGATGGGCCATGGCCGCATGCCCCTTTTCCAAGGCACCGTGCTGATCCCAAGGGTTAGCTGCGTTACCCGCCCCAATCCCTTCGTTTATGCAGCTTAGTTCGATGAATCGCACCCCCCGTTCCACTAGTCGTCGGGCAAGGAGGCACTGCCTGGCGTAACCGGCGGTTTGCTTGTCCGTAGAATCGATACCATACAGTTTTTGGGTCGCTTTACTTTCGCCAGTCAGGTCACAAAGTTCTGGGACTGCCGATTGCATGCGATAGGCGGTCTCGTGGTTTTTGATGGCTGCCTCAATTTCGGTATTTCCACCTGTTTTGTGGAGAAAATCATTATCGAATCCCTTGATCAGACCCAGTCGGCTTCGTTGGGCCAGTAGCGACTCCCTTGGTTTCACGTTTCGTACTGGTTCTGGTTTATCGACTTGAAGGATCGAACCTTGGTGGGCAGCAGGGAGATATCCGCTTCCGTAGAGACCCACGCCTCCGTGCGGAGCGACTGATCCGGCGCTGTTGAGGACAACGAAACTTGGTAGGTTCTCGTTCGCAGATCCTAGGCCGTAGCTAACCCATGCCCCGGCACTCGGGTGGCCCATGAAGGGGAAGCCCGAATGAAAGGCGTAATTGCCTTGAGCGTGCTCGTTGACTTTGCTTGTCATAGAACGAACCACGGCCAAATCATCGGCCATTTCTCCCACCTTTGGGAAAATGGAACTTACGGGCATTCCGCATTGGCCCCATTTTTTAAACTCGAAAGGGCTTGGGTATACGTTTCCGTTTTTGTTGAATTGGGTGCGTTCTATTTTTACAGGCATGGGTTTGCCTGCATATTTGCTCAACAAAGGTTTGGGGTCGAAGGTATCGATATGAGATGCTCCGCCCGACATGTAGCAAAAAATAACGCTCTTGGCCTTTGGCTTGAAATGCGTTTGGGCGGCTAAGGTCGTTTGGGATCCCAGCATTCCTTGAAGAGCCATGAATCCGAAACCCGATGAGCATCGGGTCAGCATTTCGCGTCGATTGAGAATATGTTTCATGGTTTATTGGAGGTAAATGAATTCCTTTAAGTTGAAGAGGGCTAGGGCAATGTCTTTGGTTCCTCTCGTTTGAGCACCGACTTGTGATTTGAATTTGTCGAGTTCTTTGGTCAGTTCGTCTCTTTGCTTGTCCAGTTTGTTCTTTTCGATGAGTTGACCGGGCGAAAGAGAAGAAATGAGTTCCTGTTCGGAAACATAGTCAGAGCTACCGCCGAATGCCGCCATCACTTGTTCCTGATTCAAGGCTCTGTCGTAAAAACGGGCCTCCTTGATTTGGGCGTGAAGCATCCGAGAGGGATTTGCCGGTAAGTGCCGGACTCCGAAGGACAAAACGCTTTCTTTTTGGGGGAAGGTCGTAAGATCGGTTTTATAGGGTGTTCCGTAACGAAGGCCGTTGCGATAGCCTGTAATGGTTCCGTCCTTTCGATAAGTGATTGCAAGGTGAACGAACTCTTTGTCGGCTCGCTTTTCATGAGTGCCACCAAATGGTTTGGTACGTCTGAATCCATTGCTTCCAGACATCCAACGATTGGCTGATTTCTCTGCGTAAACGATAGAATCGAAAACCATGCCATTACGAGTTTGCAGGGTTATGACTCCTCCTGCCCGTTGATTCAAGTTATCTAATTTAACCCAAGCTTCGAGCGTCTTTTCACTGACTCTCAAGGGGATCGGATCGGTCACAGCATAGCTTCCTCCACGCACAAGGAGTAGGCCTTCATGAATTTTAGCCCCTCCTTTTGGATGTGCTGAAATGCCACGAACCGAATCTTTCCAGCCCTTTCCGAAATCCCAGTGGAGGCTCGGCTTGGGCCCGACGGCCCTTTTGGTTTGGAGAGATTTTCTCGACTTGAGGATTTCCGCTCGGACCGGTTCGAGAATACTTTTGAGCTTAAAGGAGTTTTCGGTCCAATCCTTTTCGATCTTCTTTTTTTCGGCAAGCGCCCGAGCCTCCTCTTTGTCCGCTCCCTTGAGGTAGGATTCCGCACGGAGTTTTTCAGTTTCGGTTGCCCGCCTTCCCAGGGTTAGGCGAAACATATTGGAGATCTTTTCTTCTTCTGTATCTCCCGGTGTGTTCCGAGCAAGATCGAGTGCGGCATTTGTGACGAAGGAATCATTCATCATGGTTAAAGATTGGGCCGGTACGTTGGTCGAATCGCGTCGACCTTTGGTTGATGATGGTACAGGTGCGTCAAAAACAGTCAGGAAAGGATCAAGAGAATTGCGTTTGACTTGCTTGTAAACGGCCCTGCGCGTTGTATTCCCCGCGACGGAACCCCCTTCGGCGATTGCCCCAAGGTTGATTTTTTGGGCGGCGCTTAGAATTGCATCCCGAATGGATTCCGCTTCCAACCTTCTAATGCGGGCATGGGAAAGCAGTAAATTGTCGGTCTTTAAGGCGGGCTTTTTCAGACGGTGAGGAAGCAAGGCGGAATGCCTTGGTCGTGGTCATGAACTTGATCATTTTCTTGATGGACCATTCCTCCTTTCGGAATCTCAACGCCAAATAATCCAGAAGTTCGGGATGACTGGGTAGTTCTCCTAGTCTACCCAAGTTGTCGGGAGTGGCAACGATCCCGCGACCGAAAAGATGATGCCAGAGACGGTTGACGATCACCCGACTCGTGAAAGGGTTGCCTTGGTCCAAAACGTCTCTCGCGTATTCCAGCCTCCCTATTGAGCTTTTGGGATAAGGAGCATCATTTAATGATTCCAGAAAGCGTCTTGGCACGAGATCACTTTTTTCCTTGTGGTTTCCTCTCACAAAAAGAGCTTGGTCGAAGGGTTCGTTATCAAGTATACCGGGTGCTAGGCGGGGCGAAACGACGTCTTTTTCCAAGCTCCGATATTCCGTAGCGTCTTGTTTAAGTTGGGGGATCTCTTTGATCGAGGTGGGGAGTAACTTTTTGACAACTAGAAAATTAAGTATTCTTGCTTGAGCATCGCTCGTCTGTCCTTTTTCCCAAGCCTCAATGGCTTCGTTCATAACTTTCGAGTAACGCTTGGCAAGCTCAGGTGCATCCTTGGGTTCCGTCCCGGTTGAAAAAAGAGGCGAAAGCACCTCGGCGATCTCATCGCGTGGCGGATCTTGTCCAGGGGAAGTTAAAACGGCTTCGGTTACACCGAACCATGAAGTCGTGCCTCCGCCAGCTTCCACCGGATGATCCCGGTTGGTGGTGGCTTCGAGGTAGCCTTCGTCTCCCGACCAATATTTGGTGTTCCAATTAATCCACTTTTCCTGCATTGGATCTGGAGAACCCTTGGGGTAAACCGTTCCACGTCGAGGGTAATTCCATACGACATAACGAAGTGTAGTCCCTTTGTCACCGACGGCTCGGATCCATACGTTCCCCTCATCGAAGAGGAATCGAGGGGAGGAAAGGGTTCCGTTTTGTTTTTTTGAAAGCAGATGAGTG
Source organism: Verrucomicrobiota bacterium (assembly GCA_030830145.1). Lineage (GTDB taxonomy): Bacteria > Verrucomicrobiota > Verrucomicrobiia > Opitutales > Seribacteraceae > Seribacter. Next base: position 13,027 of record JAURNO010000300.1, on the reverse strand, counting down.
TAGGTTCCGGAAGGCAGGATTCGATCAATGATTTGATCACCTGAAGTCAAAACGTGAAATGATCCTGCGGGGGAGGGATCCTTTTTCATTCCCCGCCCGCTTTTGGACCACTTCGCATACTGTTTCGAGTCACCTAGCTTCCAGCTTCTTCGGTAAGCACCCGAATGACGCCTGTCCAAGATGTCCTTACTTGTAAGAAATGCTTCTTTTTGGACCTTCCAATCACGAGCGAAATTGTCTTTGTGGGCATTCCTCATGTTTGCCCAAACTTTAAAGGGGTTGTGGTTAGAGCCGTCCAGGATAGCGTCTTGCCATTTTTTGGAAGGAGGTGTTTGCAGGTTTTCGGCTATGTCGGTGACCGCTTCCTTCCAAGCAAAAGATAGTTTGCTTCGTATCTTTTTCTTGAGTTCGGTCAACTCGCTTTCGTTTTTCGAAAGCCTTTTCGGAGCCTCTATTACCCGTTGCGCGGGTCTGCCGTTGGAAAGAATTCCGAATAACGCATAATAATCTTTTTGGCTGATCGCATCGAATTTGTGGTCATGACATCGGGCGCAGGAAACAGTCAGACCAAGAAAAGTCTTGGTCAGTACGTCGATTTGATCATCCGTGAAACGAACGTGTTCATCCAAAGCGTCGGTTGGCGCGAAACCATGGAGGACAAACCGCAGGTTCGCCGTACCAATAGCGGACTCGTTCAACCCTAATTCATGATCTATCCGAGGCTTGGGCAACAGGTCTCCGGCGAAGTGTTCGAGTACAAGCTGGTCGTAGGGTATGTCGGAGTTGAGAGCTCTAATCAGATAATTGCGGTATCGGAATGCATTCGGAATTCCGGGGTCGCCTTCGCTTCCGTGGGAGTCGGCATAGCGAACCCAATCCATCCAGTGCCTAGCCCAACGTTCACCAAAGTGAGGACTGTCGAGGAGCTCGTCGACGAGTGTATGCGTTGCTTTACCCAAGTTCTTTGACGCTGCCTTTTCAAATTCGTTTTGTTGTTCGATTGTTGGAGGGAGCCCGGTGATCGAGAAAGTCAGCCTTCTCAGAACAGTCAAGGCATCGGTTTCCTCATTCGGCTTAATTCCCGCCTGAGTCATCTTGTCTTCGAGGAATTGGTCGATGGGGTGCGTGGACCAGATGTTTTCGGGTGCTTGCGGAATGTCTTGCTTGGTAATCGGTTGAAAACTCCACCACTGTTTTCTGCGCTCACGAATCTTTTCCCATGCGGTTTCTTCTTCCAATTGTTTTTGAGTGGGTGGTTCCAATCGAGGGTCAAAGGCACCTTTGGAAATCCATTTTTCAAAATCCGCAAGAACGTTGGGCATGAGCTTGGGCCCGCCTTTGGGCATCTTTAGATCTTTGATCTCATGTTTGAGGACTTGCATCAGGAGACTATCGTTGGGATTTCCGGGTAGGAGTCCGGGACCGGTCTCACCTCCGTCCAGAAGTCCGTCTTTATAATCCAACACAAGATCTCCTTTGGCTTTGTTTACACTGTTATGACATTCGTAACAATGTTCGGCCAACACCGGACGGATTTTGTTTTCAAAAAATTCCAGATTTGAAGCGTTGTTCGCTAAAACGCAATGTGCCAACAAGCAAAGTCCGATAAATGTTTTAAGTAAGAGATTTAACATTGGAGAATGAAGGGTATTCCATATATGGAAGCGCAGTCAAATATGGAAATCGTATTGTGGCTTTTTTTACATTACCAACCAAAATAATAGATTAGCAGTTGACGATTTACAAGCAACTCATTCATCAGTCTTTAATGAAAAAGCTTTCAGTGATTGCCACCAATGCCTGCGGTTGGCCTAACCTCACCCAATTATCTTCCGGACGGGTTCTTTGCACCTATTTTAATGCACCTAGTCATGGATTATTGGAGGGCGATTTAGTTTGTTCGATAAGCAACCGGAAGGGGACCGGGTGGAAAAAGCTCTCAAAGGTCGCACCTAAACCCAAGGGGGGAAACCGAATGCATTTGTCGGTCGGATGCGCCGGGAATGGTGACATCCTCTGCTTTTCGAGTGGGTTTTACGTACAAAATGGCGAATTCACAGGTTTTTCCGGTCATTGGCTGTCCCGTTCAGGAGATGAGGGTAAGAATTGGACTGTCGATCCAAATCCCATCATTCACAAAGGCAACATGGGAACCATTCCCTTTGGTCGAATTATTCGCATGGACGACCAACGCCTCGCTTACACGTGCTACAGCTCTCAGGGAAAGGGAAAACCAAGCGAAACTTGGATGGGCATATCCGAAGATGATGGTTTGAGTTGGCCTAAACGCATCAAGTTTGGAAAAAATGATTCCAATGAAGCAAGCTTACTTCAAGTAGACGATGGCCGCTTGCTTGCTGCGGTTCGTACTCACATAGATCATCACGTAAAACTTTGCGAAAGTTCCAACCGTGGGGCAACTTGGAGTGAAAAAGGTCCTTTGACCCTACCTATGCAACATCCGGCCGACTTAATTGCCCTCTCCACTGACTGCTTGCTTTTGACTTACGGGATTCGAAATAAGGGGCTTATGGGGATCGGTGTGCGAATCAGCGTGGACGCAGGAGTAACTTGGCGCCCACCTTGGGTCATTCATCAATTCGGCAATCAGGCTTTGGACATAGGCTACCCTTCGACGGTTGCTTTAGATCGAAGAGGCAATCTATTAACTGCCTTTTACACGGACTACGAGCCAAGTCTCGGTAAAAGAGCAGCCCGCTATCGGGTTCTTGGACTGAAGTGGTCGATCAAGGATTGGTTGCCCAAAAGTTTGCTTGCTTCGATCTCCGATGGCAAACAACTTAAATCCTGAGCTTTTCAGGAACCAGGCCTGAACTTCTTGATTAGCTCGGGTTTGACGGAGGTGTCGCTATCATCCTCGTAGTAGTCGACAAGGTGTTGGAGTCGGTTTTCCATCCGCTTTCTGACTTTTGCGAACTTTGGATCGCCGTATAGGTTATTCAATTCATCCGGGTCGGACTTGAGGTCATATAATTCCCATTCGTTTTTGAACTGATAGAAATGCATGAGTTTGTAGCGCTTGGACCGGATGCCGTTGTGCCTGGGAACCATATGCACGCTTGGATATTCATAGTAGTGATAGTAGATTTCCTTTCGCCAATCCTTTGGAGTTTGTCCTTTGAGTAGAGGAACCAAAGACGCCCCTTGCATGTCTTCTGGAATTTTTGCACCTGCAAGCTCGAGAAAAGTCTGAGCATAATCCAAGTTTTGTATGAGGTCCGTATTGCGACTGCCGGGTTTAGTCATGCCCGGCCATTTTACGATAAAGGGCATCTTTAAGGATTCGTCATACATCCAACGCTTGTCGTACCAGCCGTGGTCTCCAATATAAAAACCTTGATCTGAGGAGTAGATCACGATGGTGTTTTTATCCAATCCCAACTTTTCGAGTGTTTTTTGGAGATTATCCACGCTTTCGTCTACGCCCTTGACGCAGCGTAGATAGTTCTTGGCATAGCGTTGAAATTTCCATCGAACAAGATCCTTGCCCGAAAGTTTGGCTTCGTGGAAAGCCTTGTCCTTGGGACCATAATGCGAACGCCATTTGGCAAGCTGTTCGGGACTCATTCTTTTCATATTGTGCCATGCCGATCTGTCTTGTCTTAGTTGAGATGGTGGCTGATTGAATTCGGGAGTGAGGTCCAAAAAGAGGTCGTAATTCAGATCCATGTGGCGATCGATTTCGAGCTCCTGTAGCCTGGCAGCCGGTGCATTGTCCTCCCACCTGTCGAAGAGTGTGGTCGGTTCCGGGATTTCCAAGTCATCATAAAGATCAAGATGACGCAGAGCGGGCATCCAATTACGGTGAGGAGCCTTGTGCTGAACCATCAGCATAAAGGGTTTGTCCTTCTTTCTTTTGTTCTCAAGCCAGTCGACGGCCAAATCCGTTACCACGTCCGTGCAATATCCATCGATTCGTTTTCTCCCGTCGGGGAAAATCATGTCGGGGTTGTAATACAGTCCTTGTCCGGGCAGTACCGCCCAATCGTCGTAGCCTTGGGGTTTTCCTTTCAGGTGGCTTTTCCCGTAAATAGCGGTTTGGTATCCGGCTTTTTGCAGGAGCTTGGGGAATGTTTGTTGGTTCCAGTCAAAGGTATTTCCATTGTTCATGAAACCGTTTTTGTGACTGTGTTTGCCGGTTTGGATCACCGCCCGGCTCGGTCCGCATATTGAATTCGTGCAAAAGCTATTTTCAAAAAGCATGCCATCCGCCGCGAGCTGATCGATGACGGGAGTTGGGTTGACGGACTTAAACCATCCATTGTAAGCCCCGATGGCGTGGGGAGCATGGTCATCGGAAAAAATAAAAACGACATTGGGTTTTTGCACACTGCCTGAAGCTAATTTGAGCAAGGCCAGAGTCACGAATAAGGGAAAAATAATCTTCATTATCATGCCTAGATAATCACTTAAAAACAGGAAAAGGAAAACAAAAAGCAATGTTTCCTAAAAAAAGGCGAGGAATTCAAAAAAACGAAAGGCGTCGTCCTCCCAAACGACGCCTTTCAGGATATGCATTCCTTAAGGGTACGAAAATTACTTGAGGAATTTACCTGTGACAACCCTTTTTTTGTGTTAATTGCAGGTTTTTTGCATTTTTTCCGAGACAAATGATTACTCATCTGCTTTTTTGCGTGCGTCAGGACCTCTGTAAATTCGTCTCCATTCCTCTGGCATTACGGAAAAATCCGAATTGTCTTCATATGTCTTCCCAATTTCTACAAGCTGGGCCTTTAGTTCGGCGATCTGTTTTTGATAGGCTTCGCTGTTGTAAAGGTTATGGTTTTCGTTCGGATCCTTGATGAGATCAAATAATTCCCACTCGTCGAATTGATAGTAATGGATCAGTTTTTGCGTAGATGTGCGGATTCCCCGATGTTTCGGAACCATTTGTTCATCAGGAAAGTCATGATGGTGAAAATAAAGAACTCTTCGCCAAGGTTGAGTATTGTTGTCTTCGAGGAGGGGTAGCAACGAGAGTCCTTGAACCTCTTTGGGAATCTCGAGGTCCAAACTTTCAAGGATTGTGGGGACTATGTCCAGGTCCTGCACCAAGGCCTCGTTAATAATCTTTTGGGCAGTCTCTGGTTTTGGTTTTCCAGAAAGAATGAGTGGCACCCTCATGGACTCCTCATACATCCAATGGGTGCCGAACCATCCATGTTCTCCAATGAACCTTCCATGGCATGCGGTGTAGACGATGTAACATTCTTCGGTCTTCGGTCTGGATAGGTGTTGGGTAAAACGTCCGATGTTTTCATCGATACCCTTGAGGCACCTCAAGTAGTTTTTGGCGAAGCGTTGAAATTTCCATCTCAAGAGAGCCTCTCCCTTCAAATTTTCTCTTACCAAAGCCTCGTTTTTAGGCCTCCAGGCAAGTTGCCATGCCGAAGATTGCTCTTGGTTCATCCCTTGGAGATTTTTTTGCCCTACGAGGTTTCCGCTAAGAGCATTGGATGGATCCCAACCGTCTGGTTTTGGTGAGAAGAGGTCATAGTGCAAATCCAAGTTGAGTTGGATCTCCATTTCTTGATAGCGGGCAGGAGGTGCTCTGTTTTTATGTTCATCGAGGAGGTTCGGAGGTTCGGGCAAAAGAACGTCGTCAAAGAGATTAACGTGTCGAATCGCCGGCATCCATGGAAGCCGACTTGCATTGAATTGAATCATGAGAAAAAACGGTTTCTGATCTGTTTCACGTTTTTTGATCCAATCAAGACTCAGGTCAGTGATGATGTCGGTGGAATGCCCTTCGAACCTATTTTTACCTTTTGGACCCCAAAACTCCGGGTTGTAAAATTCATCCGAGTCAGCGAGGATTTGCCAATAGTCAAAGCCCGCAGGTTCGGTTCCCAAGTCCCATTTTCCAATTAATGCAGTATTGTAGCCGTTCTTTTTGAGTAAATTGGGTAGTGTACTTTGGTCTCCGTTGAATTTGTCTCCATTCTTTGTAAAACCGTTCAAGTGACCATGTTTACCAGTCAATAGCGTTGCGACCGCGGGTCCAGCCATTGGATTCGAGCAAAAAGCTTGGCTGAAAAGAGTCCCGCTCGACGCAAGCGCATCAAGGTTCGGAGTGGGATCAAGTTCCGCAAACCGTTTTTGAAATGCTCCGAATGCCGAAAGAGCATGATCTTCGGTGACAATAAGAACAACGTTTGGTTTCCCTGCCCCGAGATGACAAAACGAAGTGAGTGAGACAAGAAAGAGCAGAAATTCCCTTAGTTTTTTCAATGGATCGATCTTTCGCCTCCGAGAGGATATTTCGCTGTGGGGATTGCGATTGGCGCGAGTTTGCAGGGTCTATGGTTTGGAAGTACGGTTTTTGGCACTTAAAGTTTCCTCTATGGGTATTTATCGGTTGTCAACATAGGATTCGATCTTCCTTTTCACCTATATGTTCAAAAATCTTAGTTCGAAGTTCTTTATGGTTTGTTTTCTTTCGGCCAATCTACTTTCGAAAAGTCCTGCCGTAAAGCCGGACCGTACCATTGAGATTTCCGCAATGGTCGCTCAGATGAAGTTCGATCGAGCAAGTTTCTCGGTAAAACCCGGCGAGATCATAAGAATCACTCTAAAAAACCCCGACGACTTGCCTCACAACCTCGTCGTATGCAAGCCGACCAAGGACAACAAAAACGACAAGGGAAAGGAAATTGCGGATGCCGTAATCGATTTGGGGCTAGATGGAGTTTTGCAAAACTGGATTCCCGAAAAGCACTCTCGCCTCCTCGCTCATACTAAAATGGTTAACCCCAAAGAGGAGGGTTCGGTTACCTTTGTGGTTCCCAACAAGGAGGGGCCCTATCCTTACGTTTGCACTTTTCCCGGTCATGCTCAAATGATGAACGGAGTCATGGTCGTTTCGAAAAATGCTTCGCCGCTAAGTGATTTGAGATACAAATATTATCATGGTAGCTGGGAAAAGCTTCCTCAGTGGGATAAACTGGATTCTGAAAGCAACGGCACCTTGGAGGACGGGTTTCTTTCCATCGACTCGAAAGGTCGTAAAGATAACTTCGGCTTTCTTTTCGAGGGGAAAATCGAAGTTCCCAAGGACGGTGATTACGAATTTTACCTGCAATCCGATGATGGTTCAGAATTATATGTCGATGGCAGGAGGGTGGTTGTAAGTGGGGGTGTTGACGGCATGCTCAAAAAGCAGGGAAAAATCAACCTGAAGAAAGGACTTGTCAGTTTTAGAGTCGGCTTCTTTGACAAGGATGGTCCCGAGGATTTGTACGTCGGTTGGAAAGGGGCGGGTTTCGTTGAGCAAGCCTTGACCAAAGCGAAGCCAAAAGGGAAGACGAAAACGCCACCGGAACCGATCTTTATCGAACCACTGCCCGAAGAAGCCGTGATCTACAGGAATTTTATCGATCGTGCAGGCCCGCGGGCAATCGGGGTTGGTTATGCGGAGGGTTTGAATTTGGCGTTCGACGCCAACGTCATGCGTCTTGCAATTATTTGGCGAGGTCGGTTTATGAACGGGCAACGACACTGGACAGGAAGAGGGCAGGGCTTTCAAGCACCTGCCGGTGATGATGCCTTTTACTTCCCCAACGGGGCTTCGTTTGCAAAATTGGATCATATTTCCTCCTCCTGGCCTCCGGATGAAAGCCGGGCTTCGGGAATAAGGTTTGGGGGCTACCTTTTCGATGAGAAGCATAGGCCTTCTTTCACATACTACATTGGCAAGGCCAGGATAACCGATTATGCAAAACCCGTTCGGACCGACTCCGATCTTTCCCTCGTTCGTGAAATTACGATTGAGGAAAATGGAGAGAATCTCAAAGGCTTGGTCTTCCGGGCGGGTGTCGGAACGGTCGAGCGGAAAGAAGGTTTTGTTTTGGCTAACCAGGTCCTTTGCAAAGTCGATCGAATCGAAGCAGTCATGGTCCAAAAATCAGGAAATACTCGGGCTGACGGGGATCTCCGAATTCCTGTTCGGCTAACCAATGGCAAAGCCGAAATCAGACTCACTTATTCTTGGATTTGATCCATGGACAAAATCTGCCCGATACTTAGTCTCCCAATCGGACTGGACGGGTTGGGAGACCCGCTCTTATCCTAAGCTTGATTTTTTCGTGGTAACCTGAGTTGTAGGAAAAGCTAGTGAGGGCAACGGTTTTTCCTAGGCAAAACCTAAAGAGCAGCTGTGAGTAACCTTCGATTTGCGGAAAATTAGAAAAGAGCAGGGGATTGACCGTTGTGGAGATTTCTTGTCCGGGTTCAAGAATGGTTGGTTCGGTTTTTTCCAAGTCTTTGAGCGAAGAAAACTTTGGTAGGCATACGGCAGTCGCGATCAAGCTGTTTGAGTTAGTAGTTGAGGAGACCAGACAAGACAGGCTTTCTTTCCAAAGAATATCGTCCTGATTCATGCGTAGGGCTGGGATGGCAAGCGGGAAATCCGTAGAGTTACGCAAGGTAAGCGAAAAGAATCCATCTCCATCTCTGTTGGAGTAATTATTTTGAACGAATTCCGAGGGAATCTTACTGACTGAAAACGTGAGGCCCTCGTCGGCAGGAGAAAACCCTCTCCCGGATTTGGAGCATACAACCAAGGCCGTTTCTTCTCCCATGTTGGATTGCTCGCCATATTCCGACCATGGAGAGACCGGTTTGCCCAGCTTGTTCAGAGTCCATCCATAGGGCAGGTCCAGCAAACTCTTTATGCGCTTGGCGTTCGTTGAGGTAATACTCTCCCAATAAGTTAGTTTCTTAGTCGAGCTAGTTCCGCTGAGGGCAATGAATACGAGTTCTTCCTCATCAGGCCATACGGGTTCTTCTTCATGGACGCCGTTGTAACTTGCCCGTATGTACTTGCAGTCCGCCTGGATCTCCTGCTCGTCTTTTGCCTTTTTCAAAAGTTTCTCGTCTTTGAGCAATTCTTCCAGCCTAGATTGGGCTTTGGAAAGATCAAAGGATTCCGGATCTTCGATTTTTTTAGACATTTCGCACAAAGCGTTGGAAACTCCTATTCTTACATCATTTTTTCTTCTTATTTGCAGGCTAAGCTGTTTTTTGCCTCGCAAAATGATCAGCGGATCGACTTCCAAGGTGTAGTAATAATAGGGGATCTGTTTGCCGTTTACATTCCTTTCGCGCTTGCCTCCTGATTTTTTCTTGAGTAACCCGACAACGACCTTTTCTGCGGAAGCCCAAGGAAAGGTTTGGTTTTCATCCAATCCAAACGGAGGAGTGATCTTCATCGCCGACCGAGTCGATAAGATTTTCCGTCCTTCGATTCCGTTGGCGTTGAGGTTGAGATTGATAACCTGCCGTAACTGGAAAGGGTCTGCGCCCTGATTGATAATAATTTGCTGTTCACCGACGATCAATGGCCCGCCTAGAGCCAGAGATGAAACTGCGAGAGTAAAAACTGCGAAAATGGTTTTCAAGGTGATCGTAAGAAATTGAATAATTCGACGTTCGGCAAATAAAAGCAATGGGGAACTTTTCTTGGCCTGTTATGATCCGCAATTAGTGGATTTTGGAGAAAACCATGCAAATTCTGTTCAAGCGTGGCTTGTCATTGGGCATGATTTAGTTTATCAACCGTGAGAAATGTGCGGTATAGTAGGTTATTTAGGTAAGGGGAGCGCTCAGGAATCACTCGTAGACGGTTTGCGCCGTCTGGAATACAGAGGATATGACTCGGCGGGAGTGGCTTTTCATGAAGGTGACGAATTTTCTCTTTCCCGGGAAACGGGAAGGGTGGAGAACTTGGCCAATGCTCTCCGAGGGGCAGGCTCCGATTCCTCCCTCGGGATCGCTCACACCCGGTGGGCTACTCATGGCTCTGTTACCGTTTCCAATACTCATCCTCACCAAAGTCAGGATGGAAAATTCGTCATGGTGCATAACGGCGTCATTGAGAATTTCAGTGCCCTCAAGCGCTTTCTTGAAGGAAAGGGAATATCTTTTTCTTCGGAGACTGATTCCGAAGTCCTTTGTAATCTCATCGCCTATCACTACTCCGAGCTTCCTGAAGATGAAGACCGTTTTATTGATGCCGTTCGCCTTGCTTTGCCCAAATGCAGGGGTGCTTACGGCATTGCCGTCCTCTGTCTTGATTGTCCGGGCGTCATGATTGGCGCACGTCGCGGTTCTCCACTCGTTGTGGGTCTTGGCGACGACGCGAATTTTATCGCCAGTGATGCATCCGCTTTCGTTGGAAGAGCCAAGGAAGCGGTGTTTCTCAACGATGGTGAACTTGCCGTATTGGACCAAGGAGGGTTTCGAATTACTACTTTGGAAGGGCAGGACGCTCAGGCAGTTACTCACCCATTGGATCAAATTCTCGAGGAGGTCGAGCTGGGTGATTTCGGTTCCTACATGGAAAAGGAGATTTTCGAACAGCCTACCGCTTTGGAAAATACCTTGCGTGGCCGTTTCGGCGACGATGGGACCACGGCTAAACTCGGCGGACTCGAAGGACATGAGGATGTGCTCAGAGACTTGGACAGGATAATCTTCGTCGCTTGCGGTACTGCGAGGCATGCCTGCATGGTAGGAGAATACATGATCGAGCGCCTCGCAAGGGTGCCAGTCGAGGTGGAGCATGCCTCCGAATTCCGATACCGTAATTCTCCCAAAGCAGGAAAGTCGCTCGTCATCGCCGTGAGCCAATCGGGTGAAACTCTGGATACTTTGGAAGCTGTTCGGGAAGCGAAAACCAAGGGACTGCTTACCTTGGGGATTACCAATGTGGTGGGTTCGTCTTTGGCCCGCGAAACCGATGGTGGTGTTTATCAAAGGGTAGGACCTGAGATCGGGGTTGCTTCCACCAAGGCCTTTTCTTCTCAGGTTTGTCTGAGCGCGATGCTCGGTTTGGCTCTTGGCCGAATGCGTGATCTTTCTCCGATGGACGGTCAAGCAATCGTCGAAGCCCTCAATGGTTTACCGGACTTGGTGGCCAAAGTTTTGCAGCAAGGAGAGCAAATCAGGGAACTTGCGGTCAAGTATTCCAAGGCAGAGCACTTGCTTTTTCTAGGGCGCCAAAGCTTATACCCCGTTGCTTTGGAAGGAGCTTTGAAATTAAAGGAAATTTCCTATGCTCATGCGGAAGGATATCCTGCAGCTGAGCTCAAGCATGGTCCCATTGCTCTGATCAATCCGGAATGCCCCTCCGTGTTCGTGGTGGAGGGGAATGATTTGTCTGCCAAGACGATCGCCAACATGCAGGAGGTCAAGGCTCGCAAGGGTCCAGTTTTGGCGATTGCTCCGGAGAATATTGAGATTCCCAAAGAGGCGGCTGACGATGTTTTCCGACTGCCGGAGGCACATGAAGTCATTCGTCCGATTCTCGCTAACTTGCCCTTGCAATTATTTGCCTACCATTTCGCCCGCCTGCGCGGACTCGATGTCGACAAACCACGCAATTTGGCAAAGTCGGTTACCGTGGAGTAGGTGCTCGCCCAAGTCGGGTGCGAAACTCATAAAGAGGGTAGGGGGTTACCGAACGCGTCGACTACCTTCCGTGCTTGCTTCGAAATGGGGCCTTTCATCGCTTGGGTGATGGCCTTTTTGAGCTTATTCTTCGCCTGGAGGGCTTTGCTTCCAAGGTCCCCGAGCCTTAGTTCAGTTTCCCGCATCTCTTCTCCACGAATATCAAAAAGGCGCCCATCACTGAATAACTTGTAGTCGTGATCCAAAGCGAAGATGCTTCTTGAGAAACGGTCCTTGTCCCAGCCGGGTCGGGGGTCGTACCAAAAGAAACACCATTCCCTCTTTTTTCCCGGTTGATCATACAAGGTAGGAGCGAAGCTGATGCCGTCGATTTGTCTTTGATTTGGTATCTTTACCTGAGCCAAGTCAGCGAGGGTCGGGAAAAAATCGGATGCATCGACCAAGTCGGAAGTTGTTCGTCCGGACTTGATCTTGCCGGGCCAACTAGCGATCAGTGGAACGCGAATACCGGATTGCTTGGGCGTGGCTTTACCACCTTGGATCTCTTTGCCGTTCATGATGGATGAAACTTTAAGGTGCGTTCCGTTGTCGGAGTAAAAGAGGATTAGGGTGTCTTCGCGCAAACCAAGTTTCACCAGTCCGTCGACCAACCTACCGACGAGCTTGTCCATGTAAGCCACCATATCTTCAAAGTAGCGAAGGTCCTCCTCATCTCTTCTTTCAGGATCCCCCCATTCCTTGGAGTCAGGGGTGGGAACCATGGGCCAATGGGGGAGCGCCATCGGATAGTAGACGAACAAAGGATCATCCCGGTTGTTGTTCATGAAGTCCAATATGAAATCCACCGACACATCGGGTCCATACTTGTTTTTCCTCTCCGTAACGAGTTTTCCATTTTTGAAATAGGTGGGTCCTGCATAGCGGGAACCTTTTTTCTCAGTGTGCCATGAATGAAAAAGGCAATGCTCGTCGAAGCCCGCTTGAGTTACCTTCATGCCTTGTCCTCGTCTGCGCTCGGCATTGGGGAAGTCAGGTGGGTCGTAGGACTGCAGTTGCCACTTTCCCGAAATACAAGTTTTGTAGCCTGCTTTCTTCATCATGTGCCCAAAAGTTTTTTCCGCCGGATCGAGAATTCCGAAGTAGCTCCAGTTGCGATGATTATATCTTCCAGTCATGATTTGTACACGGGTCGGTGTACAAAGAGGCTGCGAATAGGCATGAGTGAAACGCAGCCCGCCCTTGGCCAATTTGTCGATTTGGGGTGTGTGGTAGGAGCTCCCTCCATAACAACCGAAGCCTTCGATCCCGATGTCATCCGCCATGATGAGCAGGACATTGGGTTGCTTGGCTAAAGCTAGGTAGGGAAGGAATAAGATGAGGAAAGGAAGTCGCATTATTTATTGAGCAATTGAGAGGATAGGCCTATAAAGGTAATAGACCTTTATGCTTTTTTTTGCTTTCGCCAACTTGCAGGGTCAACCCCGTAAAATTTTTTCAGGGCCTCGTAAATTTTTGGGCATTCTCTTTTCAAACGTGAACCGCGTTCGAAGAAAGCCGAAGTTCCGCAGGAAAACAGTTCGGGCTTGTCTCCCTTGAT
>JAURNO010000018.1 GCA_030830145.1 Verrucomicrobiota bacterium | reverse complement strand
AGATTCGAGATGTAGAGGGGGTCGAAGAAGCTTATCCTATAGCGCTGGGATATAACTACAAAGGCTACCGTTTGGTTGGAACGTTGCCTGAAATGTTTGAGGAGCATGAATGGAGCAAAGGAAAAAAATACTTGGTGAAAGAAGAGGGACGTATTTTTACGGAGACGGGCAAGGGTGCCTTGGTAGGCGATGTAGTTGCCCGTGATCTGGGTTTGTCGGTAGGAGATGAGTTTCAGCCTTATCACGGATTGGCGTTTGACGAGAGTAATAGACAAGATGAAACCTATGTCGTAGCTGGGCTCCTTGAAGCAACCGGCACCCCCGCCGACCAAGTGATTTGGGTCTCCCTCAAGGGAATTCAGAAAATCGAAGGATCCGACTTCTCATCAGCTCCATCCATTAGCGCAGTTCTTCTTTCCGTAAGCGGAAGAACTGGTTTTGCCCTCAGCACGAAATACAACAAGCAAGACAACCAAGTGACCCTGGCCTGGCCGGCTACGACCAACATTAATTATTTTCTCAGCCAAACAATTCCCTCTTACTTGAACTTTGCCCGTCAATTGGATGGAGAACAAGCATTCTCGACTCTAGGCACGGTGTCCAGCGTTGAGGAAGGATACGTAGTGAAAGGAAGACCACAACCCTTCGATCAGGCGGAAGCCAACTCTTCCTCATCCGAAGGTTCCAACATGAATCTCCCTCCGCTTGCCAAAGGTAGTGCCTTCAAGCCTTTGGCCTTCCGGGATCTCACCAATTTCGAGTACTTGGTGGAATGGGAGGCAGACGGGAAAGATTTTGACTTCTCCGCCTATGCCAAGAGGGTACCCTCGAGATTGAGGGAAAAATCAGGATCTAAGGTAGCCATCGAGGGATTCATGATTCCGACCGTCGTTGATGAGAACAACCAAGTTAAGGAATTTTTGTTGCTACCGGACCAGATGAGTTGTTGCTTTGGCCAGTCGCCTGAGGCCAATGGCTGGGTGCTCGTGTCGACTTCAGCTGGCGTGGAGGTTCTTATGGACCGTATCATCCGGGTTACCGGAACCCTGACCGTTGAGGAACGCTGGGACGAAGAGTTTTTCGTCGGCCTTTATCACTTGGATTGCAACGATATAACCGGCCCAGCTCTCTAGGGTGCCGCGGGCATAATTTGGCAAGATGCCTAATCTGTTTTCTTTTTGGAAGCCTTCTTGGCTTTTTTTGCGGGCTTTTTCTTGCCGGGTTTCTTTTTCGTTTTTCCGACTGTTACCTTGATCATGATGTCGGGGTTCTCTACGGCACCACTGCCTGGAGCACCTCGCTTGATCTTGTCGACATGGTCCATCCCCTCAATAACCTGGCCCCAAATCGTGTATTGGTTATCCAGAAAAGTTGCGGAATCAAAACAGATGAAGAATTGACTATTGGCGCTGTCGGGCAAATTGGACCTAGCCATTGAACAGGTTCCCTTTTCATGATTACCATCGTTGAATTCGGCCTTCAAATCGGGCAAATCAGACCCACCGGTTCCAACCCTGTTGTCACTATACTTTTTGGAGTTTCCGAACTCAATGTCTCCGGTCTGGGCCATGAAGCCGTCAATAACACGGTGGAAGGCAACACCGTCATACTTTCCGTCCCCTGCTAATTTTTTGATGCGTTTTACGTGGCCGGGCGCTTTATCGGGGTACAACTCGATTAAGACGGGTCCGTCCTTGAGTTCGATCGTGAGAAAATTTTCGGTATTGTCTTTAGTCATTGTGCTTTTCCTTCACTTTTAGCGGTTCCTACGGTTACTTTCTTCATTATGTCCGGATTGCTTACCGAACCACTGAACGGGCTTCCCCTTTTGATTTTGTCGATGTTATCCATTCCTTTGATCACTTGACCCCAGACCGTATATTTTCCATCGAGGTGACCCTTGCTTTCAAAACAAATGAAAAACTGACTATTGGCGCTGTCGGGAGAACTCGAGCGTGCCATGGAGCAGGTTCCTTTGACATGCTTTCTCTTATTGAATTCAGCTTTCAAGTCAGGCTTGCTTGAACCACCCGTTCCCACTCTTCTTTGGTTGTAGTTTTTGTTGTTACCAAACTCAACATCACCGGTTTGGGCCATGAATCCGTCAATCACCCTATGAAATGCAACCCCATCATACTTGCCTTCCTTTGCAAGTTCTTTGATACGCTTGACGTGATTGGGAGCGTCTTTGGGAAATAATTCAATCACCACGGACCCACTCTTTAGCTCAATGGTGAGCAAGTTTTCGGGCTTCGGGCTTGTTTCGGTTTTTGCTTCGGTCATTGCAACGGGAAGCAAAAACATGGCAAATACGACTAGTTTGTTCATTTTTAATGGTAATACTTTATAAGTTATAAACGCGATGAGGTCCCCGACATAATTTAATATGCAAGGTGAGAATAGTTAGGCCAACGGACTACAATGCTTCCTTATTTGATTAGTTTCAAACCAAATCTATTCCTCCTTTTGCAGAGGGAGGGTCGCCTGCCATGACTGAACATGTCGTTTCGGCCACTGGACGAAACTGAACTCACGGGCGACCTTGTAATCGAACTAAGTGAGTTGGGTCAGGGGGTTTCCTTTGTCGGAAAGAGTAAAGGGCCTGCGGGTGGGGGAGTAAATGATTTCGTCGAGAGGAAGGCCCAAACAATAGGCAATCGTAGCGTTCAAATCAGGAATCTCGATGCGTTGATCAACGACCTCTCTTCCTTCTTCATCAGTTTTGCCCCAAACTTGTCCGCCTTTTATTCCTCCTCCGGCAAGCATGCAAGAAAAGGCCTTGGGGTAATGATCGCGTCCTTCGTTGACATTGATGTTCGGCGTACGCCCGAATTCCGTGGCCAAAACAACGAGGGTTTCCTCCAGCATGCCGCGCTTTGAAAGGTCACTCAGAAGAGCGGAGAGAGCCTGATCCAAAATGGCCGTTCTTTCCGGAACCCTCGTGAAGTTGTTTTGGTGAGTATCCCAGCCACCGAGTTGCACTTCCACGAACCGCACTTGGCGTTCCACCAGACGTCGGGCCAAAAGAACGCCCTGTCCAAAATTATCATCTCCATAGGACTTGCGAAGCTCCTCCGGTTCCTCGGAGAGATCAAAAGCTTTGAGATCCTTGCTCTTCATGAGACGAGCCGCGTCGTCGTACATATTGGAATAGGCACGTACTTTGTTCAAATCGTACTTTTCGACAAAATTGCGATCGAGCTTCTTCGATAAGTTGAGGCTCTTTTCAAATCCTTCCTCGGAAAACCCCTTCAGCATTCTGCAGTTGCGCAAGCCCTCGTTCGGATTTCCAACGGCAAGAGGTTGATGAGTGGAGGGGAGAAACCCGGCTAGAGGATGACGACTGCCTCCGTTTACAACCACAGCGCCCGGAAGCGTCGGGTTGAATTTTCCGTCCAGTTTGGTCATCCATGCCCCCATACTTGGGTGTACGATGGTTGCTCTTTGGGCATAGCTGGTGTGCATGAGGTAATTGCCTTGCTGGTGGGCTCCGGTGGTGGAAGTCATTCCCCGGAGGACCGCAATCTTGTTGGCGTGGTTGGCCAGCAAAGGTAGGTTCTCAGCGATTCGAACTCCGTCTGCACTGGTCTTGATTGCCTGCGTGGGGCCACCGGTTTCCGCTCCGGGTTTAGGGTCGAAAGTATCGATATGCGACATGCCGCCGGACATGTATAAGTAGATCACATTTTTGGCCTTGGGAGCATGATTCAATGGGCGGTTTAGTCCCAGCCCCGCGCCATGGACACGTTCGGGGATGGCCCATGGCAAAATGCTGACGCCCAAAAATCCTTTGGCGGCCAGGCTCATGAACCTGCGTCTTTCCAATTCTCCGGAGGTAGTGAATTCTATGCTCATAACTGATTCGGTGTAAATTTCTCTTATTGGATGAATGAAAATTGGCGAGTGTTCATCAAGGCCCATGCTACGCCCAGAAAGCGTCTGTTTTCGGAATGTGCCAGTGTTTGCATTCTTTTGGCCATTGCCTTTCGATATTTCACCTTCTTCTCATTGGGCCAATCATCGGGAATTTTCAGAGAGGGTGGCGGCAGGGTGCTTTTTCCTTTTACAACTTCGAGACAATCCTCGATTTCGCCTTTTGAGGGTTCGCGATTTAGAATCGAGAGAAACAACACCTTGATCTTTTCTTCTTCGGAATCCACCCGGGAAAGATTTTTCGACAAAGGAGATTGTGGGCTGAAAACGGAACCGTAAATTACGCCGTTGAGCAGGGTGAGTGCCTGAGGAACCGATGCCTGTTTGTTCGAGTTCTCAATGATTTCCCGGTCGGACTGACCAAATTCCCGAAGAAAGTGACCGGGGGGTGCCGGGGTAATGATTTCGGACGCTCTCATCAATGAAGGACTATATCCTTTCCATCGAGAGTCATTGGCAGTTTTAAGGGAAGTACCCCGACCGTAAAGCGACCTGACGTCGAAATCATCACCCATGATCAATTGGGCAAATAGAGTTCTTTGCTCGTTGCGGACCTTGCCGTATTCTCGTTTCAAACGGGCGGCGGCAACTAGATCGTCCGCGTTTTGGGCCTCTCTTAGTTCAAGCTGAATTTTCTCCATTCT
Organism: Verrucomicrobiota bacterium; assembly: GCA_030830145.1. Classification (GTDB taxonomy): domain Bacteria; phylum Verrucomicrobiota; class Verrucomicrobiia; order Opitutales; family Seribacteraceae; genus Seribacter. The sequence continues at coordinate 3,270 of JAURNO010000018.1, read as the reverse complement.
TTCAAGAACCTGTTTGCTTGCTTTGGCCCCTTTTTTGGCGAGGCCTACCATTTTTGCCGGATCAAGTCCCTCCATTTTTTTCTGATATTGGGAAAAGCGATCAAGCTTGTCTTCGATAATCTTTGGATCACGAACTCTTTCGTCCACGTAAGGAAGGGCAAGTGCGACGAAGGAATCCCACAATTGCTCGGCGGACATACGGGAAAGGAGCGGACCCTCAAAATAATAAGGTTGGTCGTTGGCGACTTCATAATCAGTCGCTTCGCGTCCGAAGGCTTTGACATTGAGAAGAACGCGTTGGAACTCCCTTAGGTCGTAATCGACTCGGACCATCAGCTTTTCAAGATGTTCAAGAAGTTCTGGAATGGACGCTTGCGTATCGTCTCGCCAATCGTCTACAGGCTCGACCAAGCCCCGTCCGAAAACCTTTTTCCACATTCGATTGGCAATGACTTTGGTGAAACGTGGGTTCTTAGTGGATGTCATCCATTTGCCGTAGAGGTCGACCTTGTTTTCTTCGTTCAAACCTTCGGGGTTTTCGCCGAAAATAGGAGCGGGTGAAACCTTGTCCTTGGGTTTCGCGTCGTCGTATTGGTAGTCATGTGGAAGGGTGAGCTTTCGCGGGGTGTGTTGAGCTCCGTACTGCAGGGGGCGCATCATTTCCTGAAGAGCTTTCCGCAGGGCGGCGGCATCTTTGGATTGTGCCTTTTTTTTCCTCTGTTTGGAAGAGAGACCCTTTGTCGCATTTGCGAAATGATTCCGGATCCGTCCTTGTAGCTCCCTTCCCATTCGGGAGGAAACGCCATAAGTAAAGGAAGCCATTTTGTAATACTCCTGCTGCGTCCATTTGTCGAAGGGGTGATTGTGACACTGAGCGCAGACCATTTGCGTGCCTAGAAAGAGTTGCGTCGTGTTGGACATATTGTCCAGCTCCATGCCGGCATCTCTGAGGTAGTAACCCGATGCACCGTTTTCCCATTGATATCCTTCCGCGGTGATCAGGGAGTATGCGACTTGATCGAACGGTTGGTTCTGAGCCACTTGTTCTTTGATCCAGTGATTATAAAGTTCACCGGCTCCGATTTGAGCGCCGCCCCGCATTCTGGACTGTAACCTGAGCAAATCCGCCCACCAATTGAACATTTGGCTTTCATAGGCGGGAGAGAGTAGCAAGGAGTCGATCAACATGGCCTTCTGGACCTTGCTTTCGTTACTCAAATAAGAGGAGGTTTCGTCGTAGGAAGGAATCCTGCCCGCAACCGTCAGGTAAATTCTGCGAGCAAGCTTTCCGGCCTCCAAATGATCCGGGATCCGAACTTTTTTCTTTTGGTGAGCCTTTTCCAAAATACGGTCAATGGCCTCGGCTTCCTTTTTAACTTCCTTTGAGGAAAGCGAAAACTGACTAAACTGCGTCTTCCCGCTGAGTGAAAAAACCAATGGAAAAAAAAGGAATAAGGGCAAAAACATTTTCATAACCTAACACCTAACACTATTGTAAGTGGAAAAAGTTGCACTCAAAAATTACACCATTCACAAATTTTTTATTTGAAGGACAAAAACACACTTTGTCCAAAAAACCAGCTTTTAGACCAAAACTTTTCGAGGAGCGCTAAAAGGAGTGAGTTACCGAGAAAATGAAATTACGACCGGGACCGTTCAGCCCGGAGCCATGAACCCGGTAGTCGACGTCGCCCAAGTTCTCGGCGGTCAAAGTGATCTTGGTTTTTTCTCCGACCGACCTGCCTCCTCGAAGTCCGAGAAGTGCAAAGCCCGGAGTACCGTTCTCAGGGATGCGGGACGAATCGGTTTCGTCCTTGAGCGAAAGGTCGTCGGCTTGGCCAACGGCAAGAATGGAGAACTCAGCCCACCAATCCAATCCTTCGGGTGCGTACCGGGTGACCAGCATTGCCTGGGAAGGCATCAGCCTGTCGGGAGCCCGGTCTGCCGCGGTGTAATTTCGACCATCGATGGCAATGGTACCCGAAGTATTGTCGTCGAGCATTTGTTCAACCTCGCCGTCCATCCAGGAAAGGCGAATTTCCGAACTCCATGAAGGTGTCCACTCGTATCCCACCTCTATTTCGAGACCTTGTATGAATCCGTCTCCATTTGCTTTGAGTACGGCGGAGTTACCCGTTTCGATCGGTGAGCGAATGATCATGTCGTCCACCCACGTGCGGTAAGCCGAAATGGACCAATCCCAATCATCGGCACCTCCTCTCAAACCAATCTCCGCTTGCACAAACTTTTCGGGATCAAGGGAGATATCCGGCTTTTCGATGGCACTGGTTTCGTCCGTCGAGGTCAGATCATACAGGCTCGGCGGCCGAAACCCCTGAGATACTCCGGTGAAAAGGAACTTGTCCTTGGCAATTTCTTTGCTCGCCCGGATGGACCCAATCCATTCATCGTAAACTTTTGTTTCGGGGGTTTGAATCGTGGAAGCATCGTTGTTTTTAAGAAAGTAGCGGTCCAGTTCGGCTCGGACGGAAGAAAAGCGGACCCCGGGTTCCACAACCCAACCGGATTGCGTCTCGTAGCTATCGTTCAAATACAAAGCGTATCGGTTGTAGTAAGCATCTGCCGCGAGAGAACCCTGGGCAAGATCGATACCTCGAACCCTATTGTCGTCGAATTCATAACCTCCGGAGGAAAGGTTCTCCCTATGATACTCGATGCCATAGGCAATTCTTCCCCCCCATGGATCGTCTGCTTCAAACCGGGATGAAACTCCAAAGTCATTCAGATCCAAATATTGGAAGTCTCCTCCTTTGGTTGCCTTTTTCATACGGTTTCTTTCCTGTCCATGTTGGTGCAGGCTGAAGGTTACGATTCCCATGTCCATCAATCCGCCTCCGTTTTCCCAGGAAAACTTTCCGTAATAAAGGTTACGTTCTTGATCAAGACGCCGCCAAATTTCAGAACCTGGTGACAGGCCCTCCCAAGTCAAACCATTCACTGTCTTGTGCGTCCGTGGAACGTCGTCCATGAAGGTACGCTGAAGGCCAAAGGTCATGCTTGTGTCCTCGTTTAGTTTTCGGGAAAGCCGAAAGTTCGTGCCACGCGAATCATAACCGGTATTCAACTGTTTTCCTATGTCTCTCCCTCCCTCCAGGTCTCCAAAAGAATGCTCGGCATGGGATACCTCGGCAAACCAACCCGGGCTGTAAACGGTCCCAGTTAGTCCTGCCGACCAAGAGTTTTCGGCAGAGGACAACCTTCCAAAAAAATGACCGCCTTGAACGACACCTGCGTTCGAAAAGCTTGGTT
>JAURNO010000299.1 GCA_030830145.1 Verrucomicrobiota bacterium | reverse complement strand
TCAACTCTGTCCGTACTGTTTCTGAATGCGGTCAAACCAATGGCTCCACCCCAATCATGTAGTACCAGGCGAACTCGATCTATTCCGAGATGGTCAAGAAGGTGGATGATGTTTTCGGAGTGGCCCTTCAGGTTGTAATCGTAATCAGGGAAATCAGGTTTGTCCGAAAGCCCGCAACCGATGTGATCTGGAGCGATACAGCGGACATTTGCTCTCATTCGCAGAATCAGGTTACGATAAAAATAAGACCAGGTCGGATTTCCATGGAGAAAGAGAACTGGGGTTTCGCCCCCCTCCCCTTCGTCCAAGTAGTTCATCGAGTGGCCTTCCTTGGTCTTGAAGGTTTCCCCGTCGAACGGGTAGGCTTGCTTGATTGAGCTAGGAGTCTTCAAGGGTTGATTGATAGCATGATGCTCGAAAGACCGCTTCCAATGCCAAGCAGAGAGCATGGTTGCGTTCGCCTTTGTGGAGTTTGTTCGCAGGCAATGCTGTAAGTTATGGGGAGGGAGACGGACCCGCAATTCCCCAATGTTTCGTAGGTCGAGAAGTTTTTAGCCAAATTTAATCCCAAAGATTCGAAGACAGCACTGGTATGAGCTTTGCCTACCTGATGGGTGACGATGAACTCAGGTGTTTGTGGGCTCCAACCGGAAGATTTGGTGAATTTACTCCAGGCTCGTTGGGCTACTGAAATTCCTGCATGAAGGAGCTCTTCCGAGTCGGTCTGCATGATCAAGCCATCGCCCTCGGTATCCCCTTCGCACAAATGATTATGAGAGGTGTCGGTTTCACATGCAGAAACTCCCAGTATCGGGGCGTTTTCATCAATCAAATCCCTGCGGGCAATGGACCAGGCGACGGCACTGGCGCCGATCGTCAAGTTTGCAAAGTATGGTTTGATATCGCGACGATTTAGTTTGCTGTCGTTGAGGAGGTCGATCGTGCGATCAACAAGGGGCTTTCCGTTTTCTCCCGCCACGATCATAGCTCTGTCTATTTGGCCGCATTCGATCATTCCTGCGGCCAAGATAACGGCGTTGACAAAACCCAGGCAGGCATTGGATATGTCGAGAATTTGCGTGTTTCCACCCAGTTTCATTAGTCCGTGGACATAAGATGCGGTGGCCGGTTCAAGCCTATCCCTGCAGACGGCCGAATGAATCAATAAATCAATTCCGTCGGGTGCAATCCCAGTTTTAAGAAGTTTAATGCCCGCTTCAGCTGATGCGAAAGATGGTTTCAAGCCAGCGGGCCAAAACCTTCTCTCTTTGATCCCAGTCATTAATTCCAACCTGCCTGGATGAAGATTGAGCCTGTCGTAAAGGGGGGCAAGGCGTTCCTCAAGTTGAACCGAAGTGACGACCTCGGATGGAAGGGAATAGGCCATCCCTTCGATTCCCACGTTTTCAAACTTCATTTCTTGATTTCAGTCGCTGATTCAACAACTTCGCGATCGAAATAGTTTAATCCCATCCCAGCGTCTATGACGATGCCTTGTCCGTTTATACCTGAAGAACGTGGGCTGAGGAGAAAAGTGGCTAGATCGGAGACTTCTCTGGTTTGCAATGCGCGTTTTCGGTAGGTCAGTTTTTCGGCATAAAGATAATTGACGAGATAGCCCGGGATCCCGGCAGACGCGCTTGTTTTGAGTGGTCCTGCATTGACCGAATTGAAGCGAACCTCGGAATCGTGGGAAAATGATTTCGCCAAGTATCTTACGGATGCTTCGAGCGAAGCTTTGATCGGCGCCATGTATCCGTAGTTTTCAGCCGTAACTTGAGTTGAGGATATTCCGAGCGTTACGATGGATGCATCCGTGGATAGATGAGGTTTGCATGCTCTCGCAAGTTCAATGAGGGAAAACGAAGATATTTGCATAGCCTCAAGGAAATCTTCTCTCTTGGTCTCGTGAAAGGGTTTCAATCCTTCGGAGTAGTTGGCGAAGGCAATCGAATGAAGGACTCCGTCCAGTTTTCCGTCGGCAATTGTTCCTACGTCGTGCCCAAGTTTCTCGATTTCTTCTTGATGACTGAATTCGCAGGTAAGGACGGTTGAGTCTTCAATGATTGCTTCCAACTCGCGTTTTCTTTTTTCGTTTCGTACGGAAAAAATTACCCGGGCACCCTCTTCTTGGAGTGTTTTGGCTACAGACCAGGCAATGCTCTTCTTGTTGGCGAAACCAACAATCAGAAATGTTTTTCCGGTAAGACCAAGAAAGCTCATTGGCTTTTTTTCTCTTCGTCTTTGACCAAGGCAAGAGCGAACGAGATCGTCAGGCAGATCTTGCCATTATTCTTGATTTGTCCTGTCAAATTGAAGAATTTACCCATCCTGTCGCCAAGCGAGACGGAAATCTCGACTTTATCACCCGGTAGAACCATTCTTTTGAAGCGGGCATCTCTGATCCTGGTTAGCACCGGAGTCACGGATTCGTCGGTAAGAGATTCTTCTTTCAGCAAGTCGGCCAGGAAAACGGCGCCGGTTTGGAATACAGACTCGCAAAGCAGGACACCCGGCATGATCGGGTTTCCAGGGTAATGCCCTTCGAAGAAAGGGAATTCTGGTTTGACGGTTAAAGATGCTTCGGCGCCACTGTCGGAGACATTGAGGATCTTGTCTATGAACAGAAAAGGTGGGCGATGAGGTATACGACGATGGATTTCTTCCATGAAATTGACAATAAGATTGATGAGGAGTTGGTCAGGCGAGTGAGGTTAGTTGTTCGGATTGATCGTCCGGGCCTTTATCAAAGCCGTTGATTTTTCCGCGAAGAAAACGATCGATTTTATTCGCGGTGATTACGCCATAGTTAATCGTCCCAAGCCATCCGGACATAATGATTCCGACTGAACCTGCGTGGTAAAGTCCGGGGGCGTGGTCGGGGAGAGACGAGGATACCTCCAGTCCTTCGAATTTAGTTCCGAAGGAAGCTCCTCCTGCATGGCGTGTGTAATGCTCGATCGTTCGCGGGGTGGCGGCTTCGAGGTGCTCGACTTTTTCCCTGATGTCCGGAATGATTTTCTCCAGAGCCACCAAACTCTCCTCGATAAGCCTGTCTTTTTCTTTGGCGTACTGGTCGGGCGTAAGTTTATCCCAATCCTGCCACTTGGCATTGATCGATGCGACAATGCTGCATTTGGGGTTCTTTCGGTGAGGCCTGGTGTCAGGGTAATATACCGAAAAAGTTCTACTTGTGGTGTGAAAGTCAGTCAGTTCGTCACTTGAAAACGCTGGTGACTCGGAAGTGAAAATCAGATCTCCTATTTCGGGTATCTTCACGCCCGCCTTCATCCCTATGTAGACCTGACACGATGTTGAGTTCAGGCGTACGGAGGAAGCCGACTGGGCAAATTTGGATGGAAGCTTGGAGAGTCCAAGCAGTTTTTCGATGGTGCTCTTCAGGTTGGCGTTGGAAAGAACCGCTTTGCAAAGAACTTTCTTTCCGTTGACCATGACTCCGGATACATGGTGCCTGCCGTTTTCCTCTTTGGTGATGAGGCTCTCGACCATCGATTGTCTTCTCAGTTCAGCTCCGTTCAATCGTAACTCGTTTACCATTTTCTTTATCAGAGCGTCGGTTCCATCCTTAAAAGTGTAGATTCCCTTTTTCATGAAGTTGGAAAACACGATTCCATAGGCAATCGCCGGATCCATGAGGGACGAACCGTTTGCATAGGCAATCGGTTCCAACAGCAGACGCTTGACGTCGTCACGCCCGGGAAAGAACTGTTCAAGCAGATCGCCTATGGTGCGACCGTCTTTTGCAAAATAATCCATAGTCCGGAGATGATCGAAGAACTCCTCGACGCGACTTTTGGCGATATTGAACGTGTCCTGTAAGATGTTGGAGAAGTCGAGTCGGTCGAAACTCGTTTTGAGGTCGTATTGGGGGTTTACGAAACGAATGTTTTTCAACTGAACGATCGAATTTGCAATTTCTTTGGTCCAATACCTTCTGCAAGACTTGATCATTCCAACGGGAAACCCGTGCAGGGATATGTCGAATATGTGACCTCCTGCCCGTTTGAACCAAGTGGCGAGACCTCCGAACTGGTAGTGATGTTCGAGTAAGAGAACGGAATGCCCTTGCTTAGCTAGGCAATTGGCACCGGTCAACCCACCCAAACCGCTTCCGATTACCACGACATCATAGTAATCATCTATTCCTTTAAGTGTATCTCTCGCCATTGATCAAAGGATATTGAAGGTTGGACCGCTGGACAAGTTTTGAATTAAATTCTTCATTTTTCATGACCATACTTTTCGAAGAAAACCGTTGTGGTTTGTTCTGGCGGGTCTCCTGGACCAATCAAGTGCTTGGGTTTGACTTCCCTGAGCAAATCGAACTGTTCATTCGAGAGTGTTTCGGGGGAGATGCTCAATTGTTCGATTGGCATCGTACAAAGTGGTTCAAGGTCTTTGATTGCAAGTCCGATTAAGTTTATTTCTCTTATGGGAAGGTAAGAAAGGGGGGTAATGCTGGTCACGGGAGACCCAGGTAAATGAATGATCTCCAACGGACAGTCGGCCAAGTATGAAAGATCATCCACTTGGGTGGCCCGCATTTCAAGTTTCTTTAGTGGTTTTCCGGAGATGGGCGAAAGGTCGGACGTTTTTGTTCCACTTATGTTCAATTCCTCAATGGGTGAACATGCGAGAGGAGAGATATCGGATACAGGACATTTGAAGAGATCAAGAACTTTTAGCTTTCGGCAGTTGAGTTGGTGAATCGATTCAATTGGGTTATTGCTTGCAAAAAAGGCGCTTAATTCGAGATCCGAGAGAAAGGCAAGGTCCCTTAAGTTGGTTTGGCAAAGTGACAGTTCCTCGAGAGGTTGAGTGGAAAGGGCGTAAAGATCCTTTGCCGTCGAAAAATCGGCATGTACGCGTCTGAGTGAAAATGCGGAAAGCCAGGAAAAATTCATCTTGGAGGATTTCGAAAGTTTCAATCCCCGCAGGCTGAAAAACTCTAGGTGTTCGAAGACTGGATCGGAGACCAAGGAGAAATCAAACTCAGAAATGGGGAGGTGGGCAATTTTTGCAATCGAAGGGTAGTCATCGTTTAAAATCTTTACCCCGACCCCTCCAGGGACGAAGTAAACTTCCGTATCGAATCCCTTTTGCCTTAATTCATCCGCACAGGAATCCCATATCTCCTTGAATACGGGGTGGTGATTCGCTCGAATGGAGCGGTCGGGAGTATGACCGGACAACATCCATTCTTTTTAGGTTAATGCTTGTTTTCACGCAACCTTTTCGGATTGGAGTTGAACACTCATTGGAAATTCTTTGGTTTACTAGTCCATGTCATTGTGGGTTCATTTTGCAGGATGGTTTTTGGTTTTGGTGAATACCCTTTGCCTTCTCCGGCTGGGTATTCTGCCTATGATTTTCTTCGCCAGAAATTATAGTCTCTATCGGAAAATCTTTTGGGTTTCACTTTTGATTTCCATCGTCTTTATTTGCAGTGAGATTATGCTCATAAACATCACTTTGAATTTTGAGTGACGGGAATACTGATG
>JAURNO010000298.1 GCA_030830145.1 Verrucomicrobiota bacterium | reverse complement strand
ATCCAACTTCTTGGAAAGGAAGCCGAGGTATGGAGAAATAATTCCATGGAAGCTTTCACCAGCACGCCAGTCTATCGGAACGGCCGATTGTATACTACGATCAAAAGAGGCGAACTAGTTTGTGTCGACGCGGAAACAGGAGAGGACATCTGGGTCCTTAAACTTGCTCCTGACCAAGTTCACGCATCCCCTCTTTGGGCTGATGGAAAACTTTTCGTCCCGATGTTCGACGGCCGAATATCGGTTGTCTCGGATGAAGGGGATTCGGGAAAAATACTCAGTAAGACTGTCCTGGACGGGGCATGTTTGGCGGCTCCATCGGCCGCCCATGGTCGAGTTTTCGTACAAACCAAAAAACGACTTTATTGCTTTGGTTCGGCCATGCCGGCACCCGCTTTCGTGGCTCAACCCTTGGAGGACCCACAAGGAACGGGACCAGCAGTTTCCCTCCAGGTGATACCTGCGGAATTTGCCCTTAAATCTGGAAGCAGTCAGGAATTCAAAGTCTATGCCCTTGATCGTACGGGTAGGAGAATCGAGGAAGTCAAAGAAGGAATGGCTTGGGAAAAATGGATTCCGCCGACGGCAAAAGTTCAATCCATGGTCGATGCTGAAATCGATGAAAACGGTTTGCTCGTAGCTGATATGGGAGCCAAGCTTTCGGCTGGTGCGCTTCGTGTGTCGAAAGGAGGCGTACACGGAGTTACCCGGGGGCGCATCCTGCAGGATTTGCCTTACGAGGTTACCTTCGAAGAGGGCTTCGATCTCAAGAACACGAGTTCCGACGATATTGCCTTTTCCTACCCGCCGTTGGCATGGCTCGGGGCAAGAATGCGTTGGCAAATTCAAAAGTCAGGAGACAACTACCTGGCCGGGAACACCTTGGACCGTGTTCTCTTCCAGCGGGCGATCAACTTCGTTGGGCACAAGGACATGAGCGAATACACGATGGAAGCGGATGTCATGACCGACGGTGACCGAAGGACCAAGTCCAATATCGGACTAATCAATCAAAGGTATGTTTTCGCTCTTATTGGAAACGGCCAGAAGTTGGAGGTTTTTTCCAATTACGATAGGTTTAGGCATTCGGTTCCTTTTTCGGTTAAGACTAATGTCTGGTATAGGCTGAAGACCCGTGTCGATCTTTTGGCCGATGGTACCGGTATGATCCGGGCCAAGACATGGGAGAAAGGTTCGCCGGAACCGTCCACTTGGACCATCGAGGTGCCTCATGCAATGCCGCACCGCAACGGCGCTCCTGGTATTTATGCGATGTCTCCTCAGAGTAAGAAGAAGGTCTTCTTCGACAATGTTTCGATCAATTACAATAAATAACTTCCCCTTATTCCTATGAAAAACTCAAGAAACCCAATTCCAAAAGCCTGCTTTTTCTCCCTACTTTTCACATTGTTCGCACCTTTCTCTAAGGGTGCCGATTGGCCCGTGTGGGGAGGTGACGGTAGCCGTAACATGGTTTCCTCGGAAACCGGTTTGGTCACTGACTTCAATCCTGGCGAAATGAGCGATGATGAGGTGGTCGACATGAAGACTACAAAGAACGTCAAGTGGGTAGCCAAACTAGGTTCGCAGGCTTACGGAAATGTTACGGTCGGACAGGGGAAAGTCTTTGTCGGGACAAACAACGAATCCCCAAGGGACCCTGGCAAAAAGGGTGACCGAGGCGTGGTCATGTGCCTGGACGAGAAAACCGGTGATCTTCTATGGCAACTTGTTATTCCAAAACTTGGAGCCGGCAAGGTCAGCGATTGGGAATATATAGGAGTGTGCTCTTCGGCTGCCATTGATGGTGATAAAGTTTACGTTGTCACCAATCGTTGTGAAGTCGTTTGCTTGGACATCAATGGATTGGCGGATGGCAACGCCGGGCCATTCAAGGACGAAGCCAACTATGTCCGTCCAAAGGGTAAGCAGGACGAACTGAACGAGAAGACGGATGCCGATATAATTTGGATGTATGACATGAGGGATCAACTAGGAGTTTTTCCCCACAACGTAACCAGCTCCTCGGCTGTTATCGTTGGAGACGTGGTGTACGTGGCGACCTCCAATGGAGTGGATTGGTCCCACACCAATATTCCAAGTCCGCTTTCTCCAAGCTGGATCGCGCTTAACAAAAATACCGGAGAACTGATGGGCGAAGATGGATCCGGTGCAAGCGCGAGTTCTCTTCACGCCGCTTGGTCATCGCTTACTTACGGAAAGGTCGAGGGTAAGGAAATGCTCATTTGGGGAGGTACGGATGGCTTTTGTTATGGCTACTCGACAAAAACCGAAAAGGATGCCGATGGTTATGATTTATTCAACCCCCTGTGGAAGATCGATTGCAATGAGCCCCATTACCGCAAGGACAAGAATGGCAAAAAGATCCCTTACGCCACTCCCCCCGGTCCCAGTGAGCTTATTGGTACGCCCGTACTGTACGACAACAAGGTGTATTGCGCGATCGGGCAGGATCCAGAGCATGGAGACGGGGTGGGGCGCCTGTCCTGCATTGATGCCAAGACCGGAAAAATTATTTGGAAGAACACCGATATCGGTAGGACAATTTCCACTGTATCGGTAGCGGATGATTTGGTTTATTTGGCTGAATATGCCGGCATTGTTCACTGCCTGGATGCCCAAACGGGAAAGGTTTACTGGACCCACGATTCTTTTAGTCGAATTTGGGGCTCATCTCTGGTAGCGGACGGAAAACTTCTTTTGGGGAACGAAGACGGCGATCTTTTGATCTTGGACCATGGAAAGAAAAAACCGAAAGTTCAGACGGTCGGAATGGGTGCGCCGGTATACAGTTCACCGGTTTTTGTAAACGGAACACTTTACGTCGCGACCCAGACCCACCTTTACGCCATAAGCAAATAGTCATGATCGACTCTCAATCATCTTCCGGAAGCAAATTGGTTTGGGTATTCTTCCTCCTCCTCTTCTTCGCTCATCAGGACTTTTGGTTGTGGTCGGACGACTCGTTGGTTCTTGGCTTTCTACCCATGGGGTTGGCTTATCATGCCCTTTTTTCGGTAGCTTGTTCCGGCCTATGGGCTTTTGCCTGCTTCCGGTCTTGGCCCGAGAAGCTCGAGCAATGGGCTGACGAAGACGGCGTATCTGGCGAAAACCCTTCCTCGACATGAACGATATCATTTTTCTTGCTTCCGCGGGTGAACCGGTGACCCGTACACCTCTTTACGTCTTGATGGTTTACATGGGACTATTGCTGGCTCTGGGTATATTGAGCAGCCGTTTTTTCCGGGGTACGAGCAAGGACTATTTCGTAGCAAGCCAATCGATCGGGCCATTTATGCTTTTGATGAGCGTATTTGGGACCACCATGACGGGTTTTGCCTTGGTTGGCTCTTCGGGTAAAGCGTTTTCCCAGGGAATCGGAACTTATGGATTGATGGCATCCTGGAGTGGCCTGCTTCACTCGGCTGTCTTTTTCGCCATTGGAATCAAGCTCTGGTCTTTCGGCAAAAAATATGGCTACGTCACGCAAATCCAATTTTTCCGTGACCGGTTTGATTCAAAGCAGCTTGGATACCTTCTTTTCCCTATTCTTGTCCTGCTTATCATTCCCTATCTTTTAGTTGGCCTCATCTCCGTAATGAAGGTTGTGCAACCGATAACTTCCGGCATGTTTCCCGACACCTTCGGATTGCCCGACAAGGTTTTGCCAAATGGCAAGAGCATCCCTCACCCCCTTTCCGGAGGAGTCCCGGGTTGGCTGAGTGGCCTAATCGTTTCCACGGTCGTTTTGTTTTATGTTTTCTTCGGTGGAGTGAGGAGCGCAGTCTGGGCAAACACTTTCCAAACCGTTGTCTTCATGATAACGGGAGTCGTCGCGTTTTACATGATAGCGGACAAGCTTGGCGGGGTAGCCAGTGCTGCTGAAATCGTCAAGAACCATGCCCCGGACAAGCTTATTCGGGAGGGATCCATTGGTAATTGGCATTTCTTTTCATACTTGCTGATCCCTTTGAGCGTAGGGATGTTCCCCCATCTTTTTCAGCATTGGCTTACCGCTAAGAATGCGAAAAGCTTTCGCCTTACCGTAATCGCCCATCCTATATGCATCGCCATTGTTTGGGTGCCTTGTATCCTTATCGGTATTTGGGCCGCCGGGCTTTACGCAGCCGGTGATCTGCGGATACCTCCACTTCCCGGTGGTGGACCAAACGCCAATGCCGCTCTTGCCACTATGGTTAGATCGCTGGTCGAAAATCCATTGCTTTCCGGTTTGCTGATGTCCGGAATTTTGGCCGCCATCATGTCATCCTTGGATTCGCAGTTCGTGTGTCTTGGCACGATGTTCACCAACGACGTCGTTGTAGCTGCCGTCGGCAAGGAAAAATACAGTGATCGTCAACTCATCTTTTTGTCTCGGGCCTTTATCGTTGTTATCGTTTTGGTTTCTTACTTCATGGCTCTCTATTTGCAGGGATCGAGCGTCTTTTCTTTGGGGGTATGGTGCTTCTCGGGTTTTGCCGCCTTGTTCCCTTTGGTTTTCGCGGCAGTATATTGGAAACGGGCGAGCTTGGGAGGTGCAGTAGGCTGCATCCTGGCCACCCTTGTCTCGTGGTGCTATTTCTTTTATCAAGATATTTTCCTTGATGCAGGAGCAGGCCATGGGGAATATTTGGTGCAGGGAGTCATGCCCGTCACTTTTGTTTTCCTAGCTTCTGCGGCAGGCATGATTTTGGGGTCCTTGCTGACGGCACCTCCTTCCAAGGAAACGATTAAAAAGTTTTTTCCGACACTCTCCTAGTTGAGATCGGGAGATAGGCGCTTTCTATTATTTACCATGAGCATTGAAGAACAAATTAAGAAATCTGCCGAATTATTGGATTCACATACGGCCGAAATGATCAAGTGGCATTTTTCGCCTGAAACCGGATCCTCCTTTTGGTTGGACTGGGCCAAGGAACAGGATTGGAATCCGTTGGAGGAGGTATCCACTTTTTCTGACTTGTGCCAAAAGTTCCCCAACTTCCAAGACGAATGGCTGAGGGACTTGCCGAATGAAGTATGGGTTCCGCAAGCCTACAAGGGCAAGCCTTTCAATATTTTCGAGACTGGAGGGACCACCGGAATGCCCAAACAGCGCATTGGATGGGATGATTTCCGAATTGATTACACGGCCTTTTCCGAAACCTTGAGCGATGAACATTTCCCGAGGGATCACTACTGGATGATGGTCGGTCCGACCGGCCCCCGTCGTCTTCGTTTGGCAATTGAGCACTTGGCCAATGAACGGGGGTGCTCATGTTACTTCGTCGACCTCGACCCCCGTTGGGTGAAGCGCCTGATCGCATCCAAGCAATTCGACCAAGCGAGAGCCTACATGGATCACGCAGTAGACCAAGCCTTGACCATTCTCAAGCATCGTAGTGTCAGTGCTCTGTTTACTACTCCCAAGCTTCTCGAAGCTTTGGCGGAACGGAAGGATTTGATTCGCGCAGGTATCAAAGGTGTTTTCTGTGGTGGCACCACGATGGATAAACAATATGCCCGCTTTTTGGTCGAGGAAGTGTGCGAAGGAGGTAAGATTGGTTTCGTTCCTACTTATGGAAATACCCTCATGGGTTTGGCCCGGCATCATCCGATTGGTCCGGAGAATGATTATTCGATCGCTTATTACGCACCTCAACCTCGCGCCGTCCTCAGGGTCATTGATCCAGAATCAAACAAGCCGGTTGAATACGATACTTGGGGTCGGGTGGAACTGACCACGATGACGAAGGAATTTTTTATGCCGAGGTTTTTAGAGCGAGATGAAGCCTTGCGGAGAAAACCTTGGTCGGAGGCGCCATGGGATGGCGTTGCCGAGGTCAGGCCCTTTGGGGCCATGGAGAAAAACATCGTAGAAGGAGTATATTGAATATGAGCGTACCACATATACCGTGCCTTAGATTTGGTGAGGCTTACCGCAGTTTTAATGAGTCTGAAGTCAACGACTACCGGGATGGCTCTCCCAAGGCGACCCTTAGCCAGGTCAATGCGGGGATCATTCGTCGTGATCTCGTGCAGATAGGCAAGGCCAGAGAAGCCCTTGCCCGGTTCTCCACTCGTGAGCTTGTTGACATAAGCGCCCAGGCAGGAGACCTTTTTCTCAATGAGGATCTTCCCCTTGGAGAAGGCTCGATGCAAAGCGCCCAGGATTACCTGGAGACACTTTCTTCTACCAGTGGCTTACCGCATGTCATGGTAAAAAGAAACATGGATAAGATTCATTATGCCCTTACTCACGTCGAACTCATTTTGAACGGTCTTACCCGGGGCATTAATTTTGACATTCTTGACCAAGGCCATGGTGAACAGGCTGGTGCACCAGTATGCTTTTACCCCACGACTGATGCTCTTGGCTTGGTGATGCCCAGTAACTCACCTGCCGTCAATTCACTCTGGCTGCCCTCCATTGCGCTGAAGATTCCCATTGTCATGAAGCCAGGACGTGAAGAGCCTTGGACTCCTTTTCGTCTCATACAGGCTTTTATCGCGGCAGGTTGCCCCAAAGAAGCGTTTGGTTTTTATCCGACCGATCACGAAGGAGCGGCAGATATTCTTAGGCTTTGTGACAGAGCGTTGATATTCGGCGACAAGAGCACAACCGACCTGTATGCGGGAGATCCCGGCGTACAGGTTCATGGCCCAGGATTCAGTAAAATACTGATCGGGGACGACGAGATCGAAAATTGGCCCGATTACATCGATGTTATGGCTTCCTCCATTTCGGACAACGGAGGACGTAGCTGCGTCAATGCTTCGGCGGTGATCGTACCGAAGTACTCCAAGGAAATCGCCGATGCTCTCGGGAAGAGACTGGGCCCCCTCAAGCCTCTTCCCGTTGATGATCCGAATGCTGTCCTTTCGGGGTTTGCCAATCCCAAAATGGGGGAATGGATAGACGCCGCATTGGATGCGGATTTTGCAGGGAGCGGAGCAAGTGATGCAACCGAGCCGTATCGGGATGGCAGCCGTCTGGTCAAAGCCGAGGGAGGCACGTATCTCCGACCAACAATTGCCCATTGTGAGTCCATGGAACACCCTCTTTCTAATCGGGAGTTTCTATGCCCCTATGCAAGTGTGGTCGAAGTGCCGCAAGAAGAGATGCTCAGAGCTATTGGCCCAACACTGGTGGTTACTGCAATTACACAAGACGAAGGTTTCAAAAAGCAATTGTTACGAGCTTCTAATGTCGAGCGACTAAATATCGGCCCCTTATCTACGATGAAGATCTCTTGGGATCAACCTCATGAAGGCAACATGTTCGAATTTCTTTACAAGCGCAGATCGATCGGGGTAGCCGCCTGATTTTCGGCAAACTTTTTTGCATGGAAAACCCCCTCTCTCGCGATCAGTTGAGCGACTTCTTCGCAAAAGGGGAGGAACAGTCCCAGCGGGTTTTGTATGGCCCGGGTTCCAGCGAAAGGATAGGCGAGCACGCCAAGGATCTGGGACAAAGAGTTTTGTTGGTTACAGATCAAGGGTTGTCTGCCGCGGGCCATCCCCAGCAGGTGAGGGAAGATTTGGAAAAGGCCGGTCTTGAGGTTACTCTCTTCGACAAATCCATCGAAAACCCGACAGAGTCGAGCGTGCAAGACTGTGTTCATATGGCCAAGACCGCCCAAATTGATTTGATCGTCGGTTTGGGTGGAGGTAGCTCAATGGATACGGCAAAGGGTTGTAATTTCATTCTTACCAATGGTGGGCGGATGGCAGATTATTGGGGAGTCGGCAAGGCAACGCAGGCCATGCTCCCTCTCATTGCTTTGCCCACCACTGCGGGAACCGGTAGCGAATGCCAATCCTTTGCCTTGATTTCTGAGGACAATACTCACCGAAAGATGGCTTGCGGAGATGAGAAAGCCTTGCCACTCGTCACTATCCTCGACCCGGAATTAACTTTGTCGCAACCAAGGATGGTCACCGCTTGTACGGGCATTGACGCGTTGACGCATGCCTTGGAATCCGCAGTGACGAATAAAAGAAATGATTCGTCCGACCGCCACTCTGGCATGGCTTTTGAATTGATTCATGAAAACTTGCCATCGGTATTCGAAAGACCGGATGACTTGGAGGCACGTGGAGCAGTCTTGTTGGGAGCTTCTCATGCCGGAGCAGCGATTGAAAGGAGCATGCTGGGGGCCGCGCACTCGATGGCCAACCCTTTGACTGCCCTCCGTGGAACCGTCCATGGAGTCGCAGTTGGTTTGGCCTTGCCCGCGGTTATGGAGTTCAACGCCGGGCAACCGGAAACCATGGCCCGTTACGCCGACCTTGCCCGTCAGGCGGGTATCGTACCCAGAGAAACATCCAACAGGGATTCCTTCGAAGCCCTTGTTGCTCGGGTACGCAGTCTGTTGAACTTGGCGAATTTCCCATCGTCTTTAAGCCAACTGGGCTTTGAGGAGAAAGATCTGGCAGGCTTGGCCAAAGAGGCATCCGAACAGTGGACGGCCGGTTTCAATCCTCGGGCGATCGAGACCCATGAATTCCTTGAACTTTATTCCTCACTTTTTAAACCCACGCCTTGTCTTGAGGAGACTCAGGAGTTAAGGTAGGCAATGAAAGCAAAAGAGATTTTAAATTTCATGGTAAGATTGATGTTCTTCCTTTGCGTTTTTGGGCTCGATTCGAATGCCCTTTCCAATGAAAAAAGCCATTGGCCGCGCCATCGTGGAGATGCCGCACTGAATGGAAATTCGGGTCAGAAAATAGGAACTTCTCTCAAATTGGAATGGGTATTCGACGCAGGTGATTTTCTCAAATCCTCCGTCGTTGTCTCCGGGGGGGTTGCCTTTGTCGGAGCGGATACTGGGATCATTCATGCCGTCGACGTAGAGACGGGCAAGGAAAAGTGGCAGTACAAAACCGGACTAGGTATCGAAGCCCCCCCGCTCGTCCACGAAGGTATTGTATACATCGGTTCGACGGACGGCTTTCTTTACGCCTTTGATGCGGGAAATGGGAAATTGAAATGGAAATACGAGACCGACGGAGAGATCATGGGGGCGGCCAATCAAGCGAGTCGACCCAAATCAAAAGATTCCGTGATCGTCGTCGGCAGTTACGACAACTTCGTCCATTGTATCGATGCCAAGAAGGGAAATATGATTTGGAAATTCGAAACTCAAAATTACGTGAATGGCGTTCCGACGATTTATGACGACAAGCATGTGGTCTTCGGAGGATGCGATTCCGTTCTATACGTCGTAAACCTGGAAGATGGAACCCTTGGTCGTTCGGTCGAAGTGGAGGCTCCGATTGCGGCATCGGTGGCCGTTGGCGACGGTGTTGGATATGTAGGAAACATGGATCGGGCTGTGATGGCTTTTGATTTGGCAACGGGTGAGGTCGTATGGAATTACCGTAACAAAAGCTTCCCTTATTTTTCTTCGCCTGCCCTTACGGCAAAACAGGTTTTCATCGGCGGGCGAGACAAAGGACTGCATTGTATCAATCGAGTATCGGGCAAGCTGGAATGGCGTTTCGCTGCTCGTGGCAGAATAGACAGTTCCCCCGTAATCGCGGAAGACAAGGTTGTATTTGGCTCGATGGACGGAAAGCTTTACCTTGTTTCCTTAAAGGATGGAAAAGAAATTTCCTCCTATGAAGTGGGGGAGGCGATCTCTTCAACGCCTGCCCTCGCAGGCGGTCGCATATATGTTGGATGCGAAGACGGCAAGGTTTACGCATTCTCAACCAGAAGCAAAAAATGACTGACGAAACTTTGATCAAGCCCGACCGTGAAACCAAGGATGAAACCAAGGCGGGCAGTTATTTCGTTTCGAACTATCCTCCGTTTTCGCTTTGGAATGAAAAAGACGTAAACTGTTTGCCCAGCATGCTCAACAGCCCTTCCCCTGGTTCGGCACCTTTGGGGTTGTATTATCACGTGCCTTTTTGCCGCAAGCGTTGTCACTTTTGCTATTTCAGGGTTTACACCGACAAGAACTCGAACGATGTCCGTCGTTATCTTTCGGCAACCATGAAGGAGTTGAGAGCTTATGCCGATTCGCCTTATCTCAAGGGGCGAAAACCTAAGTTCGTGTATTTCGGGGGCGGAACACCATCTTATCTTTCTGCGCAACAGTTGACGCAATTGACGGATGAGATGAAATCCATTCTGCCTTGGGACGAAGCCGAGGAAGTAACCTTCGAATGCGAGCCAGGAACCCTCTCCGAGAAAAAACTAGAGGCCATCAAAAACTTTGGAGTCACCCGACTGAGTTTGGGAATCGAAAACTTCGATGATCACATTCTAGAGACCAATGGCCGAGCCCATCGCTCCCCAGAGGTTTTTAAGGCCTATGAATTTGCTCGGCCGCTTGGCTTCGACAATATCAACGTCGACCTAATATCAGGTATGCTTGAGGAAACGGATGAGAATTGGTCGAACTGCGTCGACCAAGTCATTGATCTTTCTCCTGATTGCGTGACCATCTACCAAATGGAGGTTCCTTTCAATACGACGATCTTCAAGTCGATGAAAGAACAGGGTAAGCTGGCGGCACCGGTTGCCGATTGGCAGACCAAGAGGAGATGGGTCGAGGAGGCTTTCGGGCGTCTCGAATCGGCAGGATACACAGTTACCTCTGCCTACACCGCGGTAAAGGATCCTGACAAAACCAAATTCATTTATCGTGACCGTCTTTGGTCTGGTGCTGATATGGTTGCGCTTGGGGTTGCGTCCTTCGGGCATTTGGGCGGGATCCATTACCAAAACCTCACACACATCGATCAGTATTGCGATACCGTAGAAAGCGAAGGTTCGGTCGTCAGGCGGGCGCTTCTTACCACAGATGAAGAACGTTTCGTCCGGGAACTTATTTTGCAATGGAAATTGGGTCTAGTCCGTCCAAGCTACTTTCAAGAAAAATTTGGAATAGATGTCTTAGCACGCTATACCGAAGTGTTCGAGGAATGGTCCGCTTCGGGTGATTTGATCGTAGGCAAAGACGAGTTGAAGTTAAGTCTTGCCGCTCTTCTTAGGGTTGACTCGATGCTGTACAGGTTTTTTCTTCCTCAACATCAGGATTTAGCCTGAGCCTCTTGCTCCAATATGCCTGCCCAAAAGAATATTTCTCCTGACGTTCTCTACCCCTTGAGCTTTATGAGGGCGGCCCGAAATTTGCCCGCCCTGACTTACGAAAAGATCGAAGCGATCGATATGCCCGAACCCTATCGCTCGCTTTTGGTTCACGAGGGCGACATGACTTCCCGTCTCGAAGCTCATCAGGAATGCCCGATCAAAGTCAGTCGCCTTCGCTCCTCAAATAACGGTGAACTATATTTTCGTGAAGTCATGCTTCAAACTGAAGTCGGTGACAAACCTACGGAATACGGGGCCATCGAGGTCAACCTCGGTGCGTTACCGGAAGAAGTACGTGCCTTGGTTTTAAAAGCCCAACAACCCTTGGGTGGCCTTCTTAACGATCACAGGATCCCTTACTCCAGTGCTCCGCGAGCTTTTCTCAATGTGGTCCCCGATGGTCCGATCGTTGAAGCCTTCGGAACAGTGGAAGCGGATTACCTTTATGGGAGAAGCAATGT
>JAURNO010000297.1 GCA_030830145.1 Verrucomicrobiota bacterium | reverse complement strand
TCTGGTATATGCCCGATGGATCCGAGAAGGAGCGCATCCGCTATGAAAACGGCGAGCCTGTGGTTTTCGAAAACCCTTCCGAGGAGTGAGTTTCCAACTTTCATTTTACCTTGGTCCCGCCGGCGTCATGCTCAACCGACGATGGGAGCGTTCTGAATGAGCCGGACGATCTGCCTTTTGCCCCTTGGGCGTATTGCCTTCGTACGATTACTTTGGTTTGCTGCGTTTCTCATGGCGTGTCTACCCTTTTTGTCTTGTTGGGCTGAAACGGTAAAGGACCGCGAAGGCGCCGTCCGCTCGGACAAGGCAAAGATGGAAAAAAGTGACCGTTGGGTTTACAACGACGTGAAAAGCGGCTTTTCGGAAGCCCAGAAAACCGGCAAGCCTCTGATGGTCGTTCTGCGATGCGTGCCCTGCCTTGCCTGCATTGGCATGGATACGA
Source organism: Verrucomicrobiota bacterium (assembly GCA_030830145.1). Classification (GTDB taxonomy): domain Bacteria; phylum Verrucomicrobiota; class Verrucomicrobiia; order Opitutales; family Seribacteraceae; genus Seribacter. The sequence continues at coordinate 3,201 of JAURNO010000297.1, read as the reverse complement.
GTGTCTTGTTGGAGAATCACAAGCTTTCCCCCCTCCTCGATCAATTCGTCCGGGTCCGCCTGATCAACGCCAATTCGCTTGACTTGCAAAAGTTTCAGTTCGACTACGACCTGTCCTTTTCCGTTCTTTTCTTCAACGGGGACGGCACGCTTTACGGCAGGTTCGGTTCCTGGGAACACCAACGCAACCCGCAGGATAAGACAACCGCGAGCTTCGAAAGCTCCTTGCGGGGTGCCCTCGACGTCCATCGGGGATATCCGAGCAACCGCACTTTGCTGTCAGCCAAGCAAGGAAAACCCATGAAGTACCGAACTCCGCTTGACATGCCCGGGCTCAAGGGAAAGTTCCGTGACGAGTTGAACTGGAGCGGAGAAGTGGTCAAGAGCTGTGTCCATTGCCATCAAATCGGAGACTCCCTTCGCCTCGAGCAAAGGGACCGGGGTCGGACTTTCCCTCTGAGTCTTGTCTATCCATACCCTTCGTCCGAGACCATAGGAATGAATTTGGAACCTGTTTATCCTTTGCGTATAAAGAAATTGTCCGGAGATTCGCCGGTTCGCAAAGCCGGCCTTCGCGAAGGAGATTTTCTTTTGGGAGCCGAAGGTCAGTCGCTGATCAGCACGGCCGATCTAAGTTGGGTCCTTCATCATTTTCCGGATGCGGGAGGGAAACTCGAGCTTTTTGCCCGCAGGGACAACCGTACCGCTGTAGTGCAGGTTGACCTTGGCCCAAGTTGGAGATTGAAAAGCGATATTTCCCGAAGAGTGGGAACCTGGCCGATGCGGGCGATGGCCTTTGGTGGAATCAAGTTCATCGATCTTTCTGATTCCCAACGCTCGGCACTTGGTCTGCTCGGCGACAAACTTGCCCTCAAGGCCGAGCACGTCGGACAGTACCACAAGCACGCCGCGGCCAAGAGGGCGGGTTGGAAGAAAGGAGATGTCTTGGTCGGAGTCGCCGGACATGGGTCGAGGTTGTCGGAAAGCGAATTGATCGGTCTTATTCTGCAGAAACATTCCCCGGGGAAGAAACTGCCGGCTCAAATTCTCAGGGGGAGAAAGGAAATGAACCTCCCCCTCCCCATTCAGTAGCTCTTTCACTCTACCGAAATGATTCTTCAGCTCATGGTTCGCGCAAAAGCGACCGGAGGCTGAATGGCCGCCGCAGCCTTTAGGGTTGCAACTTGTCTCAATTTGCATTGATAGGATTCGTTACCCATTTCATGAGTACAGTTGATCAATTCGAGAGCGTCTTCAGGGCCGCGTCCAAAACCATTTATGTCCACGAGAAACCCTCTCTCGGGAAGGTGCTTTTGGTGACAGACATGGAAAACGCCGAGGCTGCCATGTGCCTGCAGAAGGTCAGAACTTTTCTGGAGGAAGTCCTCCCTGACTCCGCGACCGAATGGTCTTTGGTTTCTAAAGACGATTTTCAAAACGTAAAGGATCTATTGGATAAGGTGGAAGAACACCGTCCCGACTTGGTCGTTACTTACCGAAACCTGAAAAGCGAAGCCTGGCGTTGGCCCTACAGTTTGGGCGAGCATTTGGATGTTTTGACACAGGTAACCTCCACTCCGGTGTTGGTTCTTCCTCACCCGAATCGCCAAGGTGCCAATGATTTTCTCGAGCGGTCGCCTAAAACGGTCATGGCGGTCTCGGGTCATCTTTGCGGAGAAGGAAAGCTCGTCGGGTACTCTTCCGCGTTCACCCCAACCGGTGGCAAACTCAAACTCAGTCATGTGGAGGATGAAGCGACGCTTGAACGCTACCTTGATGCGATTGATAAAATTCCCGAACTGGACAGCGAGGTCGCTCGCGAAACCATCCTTTCCCGTTTGCTCAAGGATGCGAAGGATTTTTCCGAATCCGCCAAAACCGTTCTGCGTGAAGCGGGTCTGGGAATCGACGTCGAATGCCATGCCAAAGTCGGAAGCAGACTCGAGGATTACAAGAAATTAATCGAGCAAGATCATCTCGACTTGCTTGTCATGCATGCTAAAGAAGATGATCAAATGGCGATGCATGGAATGGCTCATCCTTTGGCTGTCGAGTTGCGCTCCGTTCCGCTCTTGTTGCTATGACCATTTTTTCTCCAATCCTTGCCTCGACGGTCGGACATGCCGTTGAACCGAACGTGACCTACCTGTTTCTCGGGTTGCTCGGGTGCATGATCCTCTGCCTGGCTCTGGAGGAAAAGATCCACGCCAAAAAATCGGTCATTGTTGGGATCTTTTCTATCGTGGCCCTTTTTCTCGGTGCCTGGTTTCACCTTCTTCCTTTTGGAGATGTCGGCAACCTCGTCATTGGCGGGCACAAGATTTCCATGCCTGTTTACATACCGGGAGTCGATTGGGAGGTGATCGCCATTATTCTCGGATCATCTCTTTTCGTCGATGTCACGAGTAAATCGGGGCTCTTCACTTGGGTGGCGGTCAAGTTGACCAAGTTGTCCAAAGGCGACCCGCTTCGCCTTCTTATTTTATACGGTGTCATGACGGTGGTCTTTTCCGCCGTGCTCAACAACGTCACGGCGATGATTATCGTTGGTTCTCTAACCGGGGTTTCGTTGAAAAAGCTGAATCGTTCGGAAAAACTGCTCGGATTTCTTTTAGTGGAGGGGCTGTTGACCAACATTGGAGGGTTGCTCACGCTGATCTCCTCCGTTCCCAATATCATCGTCGGCAAAACCGCGGGCATTCAATTTATCGACTTCTTCATCAAAGCCGCCCCTTATGTAGTAATTGCGACCGTGATCACTATTTGGCTCGGATCCAAACTTTTCAAAATCAGCTCCCTCAAGACTGACGAGGAACGGGCATCGGCGAAAGAATTGGTCGCCGGTTTCGATGAGAACGAAGGGATTGAGTCGCCTGGTTTCTTTCGCTTCGGAGCAATCATGACCTTTGTCTTCATCGGGACGGTCGCCATGACTTCGCAGTTGCCGGTGATCAACGAGTTGGGTTTGGGGTTTGTGGCCTTGGCCTTTGCCGGTGTCATGCTTGTGCGATACAAGGCGGTCGCCGATCGGTTTTACAAAGCGATCGACTGGGACTTGATTTTTTTCTTCGTTTGCCTCTTTGCCGTGATCAACGTCATGGAGCATGCTCAAGTTCTTGCCCTGATCGGGGAATGGCTCAAGCCGATCCTCGGGTTGGGTGATACGGCTGGGCCGGCCTCCTTGCTTTTGGCTTCTGCGGTC
>JAURNO010000296.1 GCA_030830145.1 Verrucomicrobiota bacterium | reverse complement strand
TTTGCCGTAAGCCCAAGCAAATCCTGAGTAACCAAAATCTGCCCATCGCAATTAGGTCCGCTCCCGATGCCAATGAGGGGGGGGGTGATCTGGCTGGCCAACACAGCGGCCACTTTGCTCTCGATCATCTCCGCAATGACGGCGAAACATCCCGCTTCTTCCAAACTAATTGCATCAGTGTAAAGGCTTTCCGCTTCCTTTCTCTCTGTACCAAACTTTCTGTAACCGCCGATGGCCTTGACTGTCTGCGGAAGAAGTCCGATGTGTCCGAGAACGGGAATGCCCGTCGCCACAAGCTTTTCAATGTCATCCGCCAAATCTCGGCCTCCTTCCACTTTGACCGCATCCGCTCCGCCCTCCTGCATCAGCCTCCTGCAAGATTCGAGCAACCGGTCAAAGGACAGACTCGCTTCACCAAACGGGAGGTCGGCAACCAAAAGGCAAGCGGGGTTCGACCGCCTGACTGCGGAGGTGTGACGAACCATGTCCTCGATCGTCACCGGAATCGTAGTATCATACCCCAAAAGGGTCGTGCCCACGGAGTCTCCGACCAAAATGAAATCAACCCCGGCATCCGAAATCAACTTTCCCATAATCGCATCATAGGCAGTCAACCCAACGATCGGTCTCTTCCCTTTTAGCTCGGCAAGGTAACGAACGGTCGGTTTGACTTCATGCCGGTCGGTCACCCTGTCTCTGGCCGAAGGCTTGGCCGACGGACTCTTTCTTGGCCTCGTGCCCCCGCTTGCTTCCGCCGGAACGTCGCCGGTATTTTCGCGACGAACTGGTTTTCGCCGGCGGCGGGCAGGTTTGGGGGAAGGTGGAACCTCTGATTCTTCTTTGGCTCCGGCATCCTCTTTGGGTTTCTTATCTTCAGACACTTGTCATCCTTTCTTCAAATTGAGTCAGACACTTGGCTACCGCTGCGGTCTCTTCCTCCGTCAGTTCCTTTTCAGCCGCCTGGACCGTCTCCACAATCTGACCGGGTCGGCGGGCACCCACGATTGCCGAAGTCACTTCATCACGGCGCAAAGCCCAAGCCACAGCCAACTGACCGATTGTTCTTCCGTTGGCCAGAGCAATGGAGCGCAAACTTTCCTGAAAAGCCAAAAATGCATTCATTCCCTCCTCGCTTTGCAAGGGACTCACCACGGGATGGTCCTTCTTGTGCTTGCGCCAATCATTATCGGGCAAATCGTCCAACCACTGACGAGAAACTTTTCCGGTAAGCAGACCGGAATGCATCGGACTGTAAACGAGAACGCCGGTTTGCTTTTCATCGCACCAAGGCAAAACCTCCGTCTCGATATCCCGAGCAAGCATGCTGTACATAGGTTGATTGGAAGTAACCGCTTCGATTGAATCCAACAAATTAAGTTCCTCTTTCCAGCAATTGCACACTCCGGCCCAACGAATCTTTCCTTCCTTGCGCAATTCCTGCAGGGTTTCCCAGGATTCCGCCAAATTATCAAGAGGTTCCGGCCAGTGAATTTGATAAAGGTCAATCCAATCCCGCCCAAGACGCCTGAGCGACCCCTCCACTTCCTCGCGAATCGTGGCAGAAGAAATAAACCTCTTTGGCTTGTTATTTTCCTGCGGAAGAACCCCGCACTTTGTGGCGACGATAATTTCGTCTGCGTTCCACTCCCGGAGCGCCTTGCCCACCGCTTCCTCGGATACACCAAAGCCATAGGCATGAGCCGTATCGATCCAATTGATCCCCTGTTCGAGAGCTTCAATAATAGCTTGGACGGATTCCCTCTCGTCCTGATCTCCCCAACCCATGCCCCAATCTCCGCCTCCAATGGCCCAAGTGCCCATACCTATCTGCGAAAGAAGGAGGTCGGAATTCCCAAGTTTGTTCAGTTTCATAAAGTTACGCTCGAAGTTAAAAGGCTATCAATCCGAAAATTCGAAGCGAGTCAAAAGCGATTCATGGAGAAAAAGGCGCTCTTCCCCTTGTAAGACCGTCGACTTTTGATTTTATTGTTTTGATGAACACGATCTTCATCACGGGAGCAAACCGCGGAATTGGACTAGAATTGACGAAGCAATTGGCAAAAGAAGGAAACAAGATTCTTGCGGGTTGCAGAAATTTGAAAGGAGCGGATGAACTCCGAATATTGCAAAAGGATTTCGAGCACGTTCATATCATAGAACTGGTGGTTGACGACGAGGACTCCGTCAACCATTGCTTTACAAAACTTTCGGAAAAGAACCAAAAGATCGATCTGCTTTTCAACAATGCCGGAATCATCGATTGGAGCGACTTAAATGCCGTAACTTCCGACTCGTTGGAAAAAGTATACCGGACCAATCTCATCGGAGCGCTTTTGGTCATGAGAGCGTCCGTGCCATGTCTAAGAAAATCCGAACAACCACTCGTGGTCAACCTTTCGTCGAGATTAGGCTCCATCAGCCTTCGAGGAAACACTCAATTAGGCGGAGCCATTGCCTACCAATGCTCCAAGGCCGCTCTCAATATGCTGACCAAACAGTCCGCCATCGACTTGTCGGCTCTTGGCATTCGGGTACTATCGATGAGTCCGGGATGGGTAAGAACGGAAATGGGAGGAAGCGAGGCCAAGTACGAAGTCGACGAATCCGTCCGCTCGATGCTTCAGGCTCTTCGCAAACTGCAACCGGGTGATTCTGGAATCTTCCTGGGTGAAGACGGTAAGGAAATATCCTGGTGATAGCAAAATAAGCCTTGTTCTAAGAGGAAACACTCATCAGATTGACCACTCATGAAAAAGCTCATTTCCCCCATGCTCGCACTCGCCGCTTCTCTAAGTTGGACCAACCTTGCCGCCCTGGAAGTCGGAGAGAAAGTGCCCGAATTCAAAGCCCTCGACGAAAAAGGAAAAACTTGGAGTTCGAAAAGTTTTCACGGCCAAAAGCTACTTTTGGTGTATTTTTACCCCGCCGCAATGACTGGCGGATGCACCAAACAAGCCTGTGCGTTTCGCGATGACCAGGCAAAATGGAAGAGCAACAACGTAGAAGTCGTCGGTATCAGTGGAGATCAACCGGAGAACCTCGCCCTCTTCAAAGAAGCGGAAAATCTCACTTTCACTCTCTTGGCCGACCCTCAGGGCAAAGTTGCCAAATCCTTCGGCGTTCCTGCCGGCAAAGGAGGAAGCATTGACCGTTTCGTCCGAGGAGAAAAGTTCACCTTAAACCGAGGCGTCACGATAAAAAGATGGACCTTCCTCGTTTCCAAAGAAGGAAAACTTCTCTACAAAAACGACAAGGTACAAGCTGCTCAAGACAGCTCGAATGTACTCGATTTCCTCAAGAAAACAGGAAACCCATAGGATGACGGCAACACTTTCAGGAAAAGAACGAGGCAAGCTCAAGTCCGAGGCGAAGACACGTCCTGTTGATCTCAAGGTCGGCAAAAAAGGCATCACCGACAACCTCCTTTCTGAAATCAGGCGTATTCTTGAGGACGAACCACTTTTCAAGCTCAAGCTTTCCCCTGATAAATCGGTTAGGCTCGAACAAATCCTTCAGCTTGAGGACAAACTATCCGTCAGCCTCCTATCGATGGTTGGGAAAACCGCCAGTTTCTCGAAGGTGGGGTCATGAAGAAACCCGAACCGCTTGAAGAAGGAGATCAGGTTCCCAACTTCGCAACCACCGACGACCAGGGCACGAAAGTCTCAAGTGCCAACTTGAAGGGCTGTAGGTTTCTGCTCTACTTCTATCCCCGCGACAACACACCCGGTTGCACCGCCCAAGCCTGTGGATTCCGCGACCTATGGGATGGCTTCAAGGATAAGAAAACCAAGATCTTCGGAGTGTCGGGAGACACGGCAAAATCTCACGAAAAGTTCAGGAAAAAGTTCGACCTACCCTTCCCTTTGCTTATGGACGAGGATCACTCACTAGCCAAAGCCTTCGGGGTTTGGGGGCTCAAAAAGTTCATGGGGCGTGAGTTCGACGGTATCCACCGGATGTCATTTCTCGTGGACGATGCGGGGAAGATTGAAAAAGCCTACCACAAGGTAAAGGCGAAGGAAAACCCTGCTCAAATCCTCTCTGAGCTTTGAATCAATGAGGAGAGCATCTACCTGCAAAGGTAATGCTTATACTGAACAATTGACGCCAAATGCGTCAGGCAGAGAGAGCCGCCTCGACTATTCCAGAAAAAGCGCGAGAGGTCAGGGATGCACCACCAATCAACCCTCCATCCACATCCGGTTGAGAAAGTAACCCCGCGGCATTCTCGGGTTTCATCGAACCTCCATAGAGAATTCGGACGGACGCTGCTGCCGAGTCGCCGAACATTTCCACGAGGACTTTCCTGATATCGGCATGGACCTCCTGGGCCATCTCATCCGTAGCGGTTTTGCCGGTGCCAATGGCCCAGACTGGTTCATAAGCCAAAACAAGGTTGTCGATTGCGCTGGCGGGAAAATTTTCCAATCCCTCCCGAACCTGAGAACGGACTATGTCAAGGGTTTGACCTGCTTCTCGCTCCTCGAGTGTTTCGCCGATACAGTAGATCGGCTTAAGATTGTTATCGACTGCAGCAAGGACCTTCTTGTTTACCGATTCATTGGTCTCGCCGTAAAACTGCCTTCTTTCGCTGTGTCCTAGAATAACGAATCCGACGTAAAGATCACGGAGCATTTCCGCTGAGATTTCCCCGGTAAAAGCCCCCGAGGGATGAGCACTCATATTTTGGGCTCCCAGAATCACTTCAGTTTGGTCTACCAACTCGGAAGCTTTGGCCAATGAAGTGAAGGGAGGACAAACACAAACCTGCACAGTTGTTTGCGAGCCAACCGACGAGTTGATTTCTTTGATCAGGTCGACGGCTTCAGTGGCCGTCTTATTCATTTTCCAGTTTCCGGCTATCAGATATTTTCGAGACATTTTTAAAAAAATTCAGCTGTGTTAAGATTGATCGAGAATGGAAACTCCGGGCAATTCCTTGCCCTCGAGAAATTCAAGTGAGGCTCCGCCACCGGTACTCATGAAAGTTACTTGATTGCCATAACCACTTTGATTGATTGCCTTCACCGAGTCTCCGCCGCCAATAATGGAAAGCCCACCGCCTTCGGCAACGGCCTTCGCAATGGCAAAAGTACCCTTGCTTGAGTCTTCGATCTCGAATACCCCCATGGGACCATTCCAAAGTACGGTTCCTGCCTTGGATAGTTCTTCGGCGTAAAGCTCAATGGTACGGGGTCCGATATCAACACCTTCCCAACCGTCCTCGATATCACCTTCAGATATTTTTGTTTCTCCAAGAGTCTTGGCGTCGAAATCCAAACCATTCGTCACCAAAGTATCGATCGGCAAAAGAAAATTAACGCCCTTTTCTTTTGCTTTTTCGAGAGCCGCCTTAGCCATCGGAACCTTATCCGGTTCACTGAGGCTGTCTCCCACCTTTTTACCGTTCGCCAAAGCAAAAGTGTATGCCATGGCACCACCGATAATGATGGTGTCCGCTTTGTCGAGAAGCCTGTCGATCACCGTTATTTTGTCGCTTACCTTTGCACCGCCCAGAATAACTGCAAAAGGCCTTTCAGGAGCTTCTGTTTTCTCTCCGAGAAATTCGAGTTCCCGCTCGATCAGGTAACCCGAAACTCTCTCAGGCAAAAGCTCAGCCACGCCAAAAGTCGAAGCATGAGCCCGATGAGCGGTCCCGAATGCGTCATTCACGAAA
>JAURNO010000295.1 GCA_030830145.1 Verrucomicrobiota bacterium | reverse complement strand
GTCCAATCGAAACCGGAAACGTTTTCGGCATAGAGACGGACATAATACCTTTGATCGGGTGCCAAGCCGCTCACGGTTGCCACCCCGGAGCCAAGGCCAGCCTTACCAACGTGAATTCGATATTGCCAAGAATAGAAGTTGGTCCCTTGGTCTACGACGTCTGCAAGAACGAACACATCCGGATCAACCCCGCCTGTCGCCAAAACATCGTAGGGGACCGAGATGCTGCCGGAATCGATAATTTGAGGAACTCCGATTGAGATCTCGGGAAAAGCAGGAAGAACCGTAAAGTCATAGGTCTGTTCTGCTTTTTGACCATCCGAATAAAGGGCTCTCATCACAGAAGGAAAGGATCCGGCAACCGAGGGCGTGCCAGAAAGATTACCATCGCTGGGATTCAGAATAAGGCCACCCGGCAAACCCGAACCCGTGAATGCGATGGGACTACCGGTGGCAGTCGCATTATGCTCAAAAGGTTGATCCGCCTGAAGGATAAAAGTCGAAACGGAAGTAAAGCTCGGCGGACCTGTAACCGATGCAATGGAAGGGAAGGAGGGAATGGGTTTTTGATTATCGTACGCCGCTTGCACCCAATCCGCGGATCGTGATTGATTCGCCAAGCGAACCTCATCCAAGCTCGAGGGAACGGTTCCCTGTCCCAAAAGCCAATCCTGTCCCGGAATGGAAGGAGAAATGGAACCGGCGGGAAAACTTTGCGTGGCCGAGAGATTGCCATCCAAGAAAACCTGAACGGTTCCATTTAAGTGATCAACGTTTACGAACAAATGTTTCCAATCAGAATAAGGTAGGCCTTGACCAGCGCTCGCCGTGACGTAATGTCCTGTCAAATAATGGGTGGCTCCAAACTGAGCTCCGCCGACAAACGCCTTTTCGTTGACTCCATGCTGATAAAGAAGGAATGGACTCAGGCGTGACGAAATGCCCGAACCAAAAGGAACCTTGAAAAAGCCGGTTTGTCCGGGATCACTCGGATCAATGACACGCCAATCGTAACTGGGAGTCAGGAACCAAGGTCGCAAACTCGAACCCCCGCCCCATTCGCCATGGGCAATCGCCATCTTGTAGGATTGATTTGCATCCAGGTCAATCGGTCCGGAAGTGAAATTCTCATTGCCTCCCATTTTCTCGGATCCATCGTCTCCCGAAAGTTCAAATATCCCGTCTTGGTCCAAGTCCAGCCAGATCGTCGCCCGGTCGTCCTTGTCGGAACAACGGAATTGATGAAGGCCTGACTCGGCGGGGGTGAACATGGTCAGGAACAAGCTCATATAATTGTCGTTGCGATTGATCCCAATCCCGGCGTTCTTAAACGCATTATCTCCATTCAAATATAAGCCTTGCCCGGGTCCCGACTGCATAATACGCGCTCCGGCAGCTTGCGGCTCAAGCGCGATGAGAGTCTCTATGTCGTTAAAGTAAGAATCATTTGGAGTCATGAGGAAACCCATGCCGTAAACCGAATCAAGAGCCACGGTATCGGGCTCTTCCTCCAACCTGACCCATGCGGAAAAGCTGTAACTTTTCTCATGCAGGGAATCCAGGGAGAAAGAGGAGGGTACGCGAATGAATTTCTCGCTTCCGCCCGACAAACTCCGTCCAGTCCCGACTACCGAATCATTTTGGGTGAAACCAAATTCGTCCAGTGCGTGGTTGCGGTAAAAAGATGAGTCAGTGAGAACCCCGACTTCGTTCATTGCTCGAAAATGCCAAACACCCCGGTATCCATTCGACCAAGCCGAGCCGTCATCGGCATAAACCGGTGGCTTGTCGGCCAAGCTTGATTTCCCCCAATTTACACTGACCGTAGTGGAAGAACTCAATTCGGGAATCTCGACCCAAACTTCGAGAGAACCGCTTGCATGATCTACGGTTTCGACTTCATAGCTGAGTTCACGACCTAAATTGTCAAAGAAGCGAAGGTCGTTGGCAACCGACGACTTGAAGCTTTTGAGGCTGAAATTCGGAATACTTGAGTCAAGCCTGACCAAGGCAGGAAAATCAGTAAGCGTCGAACCCGAGTAATTCGAAAAATCAAGCGAAGTCTGGTGGGTAAAACCATTCAACTCGACGATTGCAAGTTGGAGGACGGATTGGTCCGAACCAAAATTGTTTTGGGCGGTGATGGTTACTTGATAATTTCCACCCTGAAGAGGTTGACCGCTGATGACACCGGTCGTTTGATTCAAATCCAAACCAGCAGGCAGGCCCACTGCATAAAACGAGTTGGAACTCGGAAAAGTACGGACTTGATACGAAATTTGTCGGGACGGATCATTGGCGTATCCTTCGACGATTTGACCGGAAAGAATGGTGGGTGGACCTTGGACCGACTGCATTTGAGCAAAGGTCGTACCAGGACTTTGACTCAAGAAAGAGGCCAGGATCCAATCCGGTGATTCAATGCTTGGACTAATACGAAATTCATCCAACAAGCCATGCCAATAATTACCTCCGTATCTTGCCGAACCAACCCGAAAACTATCGACAGGCGCACCGAAAGGACGAGTCTTGGAGAATCCGGACTGCCACAACATTCCATCCCGATAAATATACATGGCTCCGCTATCCCGGTCCTTTTG
>JAURNO010000294.1 GCA_030830145.1 Verrucomicrobiota bacterium | reverse complement strand
TGCCCGCCTATCGGATCGGTGACCTGACCCAAAAGAAGGGAGTGGAATTGCTGGGTCTTCTCGAGCACCCGAACCGCTGGGTCCGACGAAGAGCCGTGCTGGAGATCGGTTGGCAGAACAAAAAATCGCTCCTTCCCTCGCTCGTCAAGAAAGTGCGGGCCAACTCCGGCCAAGGCTCCCTCGAGTCGCTCTGGGCCCTTGCCCTGTTGGATGGCTTGGAGGAAAAGTTGGCTCTCGAATGGCTCGAGCACAAGGATCCTCACCTCAGGCGATGGGTGGTGAGGTTGCTCGGCGACAAACGAACGATTTCGGATACCCTGGCCAATGCCTTGCAAGCCCTCGCCAAGCGGGAAAAGGATTTGCAAGGCTTGATCCAGTTGGCCGCCTCTGCAAAGCGCTTCCCCAGCGGTGAGGGTTTGCCTATTCTGCAAACCCTCACCGACCGATCGGAAAGCTCTCAAGACAAGCGCCTGCCCCTCATGATATGGTGGGGTCTCGAGTCCCATTGCGAAACAGGTCGGACGATTCTCAGGGACTGGTACCGCAAAAGCGACACTTGGGCACAACCCGTCTTCAGGGAAACCATTGCCCAAAGGCTGATGCGCCGGTACGCCATGGCAGGAGGTGAGAAAAACCTCAACAGTTGCGCCGATTTGCTGGAAACTGCCCCGGACCAATCTGCTTCAAAACTTCTCGTGACCGGTCTGCAACTGGCCTTTCAGGGAACGGGCATTCCACCCTTGCCAAAAAGGTTGGCCAAGCAAATGGATGACTTGGCGAAAAAATCGGGAAAGAACCCATTGCTTCTGGGAGTGCTGAGGGGGAACGACAAGGCAATCAAGCAAGCCCTTGCAATCGTTAGCAACTCCTCGGCCGATCCCGTCGAGAGAATGGAATTGGCCGAGGCCTTCGGTTCCATCAACCGACCCGTCGTAGTCGGAGCGCTCCTGAAAAACCTCGGTGGCGGGCAAGCAAATGCAATCAAACGGGTTTCCCTGCTCTCCCTTGCCAATTACAACGACCCCAGAATACCCAAGACCATCCTCTCGCGCTACGGTTCGACCCTACCGGCTGAGCATGGGGTGAGAAGCACGGCCGACCGCGTGCTCGCCGGTCGGCTCGACTGGGCCAGGCAATTCCTCGAAAAGGTTGACCTCGCTCATATCAAGGCGAGAGAAATCTCTCCCGACGTGGTTCAACTCCTTTTGCAGCACAAGGATCCCGGAATCAACCGCAAGGTGGCGCGCCATTGGCCCGGACTGAGAGCAAAAAGCTCCGAAGAGAACCAAAAGGAAATGAACCGGGTGAAAGATCTCTTGACGGACAAAGGAACCCATGGTGACCCCATAAAGGGAAAAACGATTTTCAATACACGCTGTGCATCCTGTCACAAGTTATTCGGGGAGGGCGGAACGCTCGCGCCTGACCTGACCGGCTATGAGAGAAACAGTCTGGATTTCTGGCTCCCCGGCATTATCGATCCCAGCCTCGAGAGCCGCGAAGGCTATCTCAACGACGTGGCCAAGACCAAAGACGGGCGCATCCTCGTCGGAGTGATCATTGAACAAAACCCACAGGCCGTAACGCTTCGGGACGCCGCCAATCAGTCCGTTACGCTTGCCCGCTCCTTGATCGAAAGCCTGCAGGCTTCGCCCGTCTCGCTTATGCCTTCCGGGCTACTCGGTGGATTAAGCAGTAGCCAGTTAAAGAACCTTTTCGCTTACCTGAGCAAGTAGAAGCCCTCGACATCCAAGGGAAAAACAGCAACTTTTACCTAATCATGAGACTCAAGGACAAAACAATCATCGTAACCGGGAGCTGCACGGGAATCGGCAAAGCAATCGCCAAGCTGTGCGTAGAGGAAGGAGCCAAGGTCGTGGTCAACGGCTTGGAAAAAGACTTGGCGGAGGAAACGGTCAACGAACTGGGCCCCGACCACGCCGTCTCTCTCGTTCGTGACCTGACCGAGGACGGATGCCCGGAGGAGCTGGTCGCCTTGGCCAAGGACACCTTCGGGGGCCTGGACGGACTGGTCAACAACGCCGCATTCGTCACCTGGTCCGACGTCGGCTCGACCGACCGGGACTATTTCAGAAGAGTTCTCGAGGTCAACACCGTTGCCCCCCTAGCCCTGATTCAGGCCGCTCTTCCGGAACTCAGCAAGTCGTCCGGAAGCATAGTCAACATCGGCAGCGTGAACGCCCATTGCGGGGAACCGACCCTCCTTGCCTATTCCGCCTCCAAAGGCGCCCTCATGACCCTCACCCGCAACCTTGGCGATGCGCTCATGCAGGAGCACGGGGTGCGCGTCAACCAAGTCAACCCTGGCTGGGTACTCACGGAGAACGAGTCAAAGCGAAAGCAGGAGCATGGCCTCAAGGAGGACTGGTATGCCGATTTGCCTAGGAAATTTGCCCCGGCAGGCAGAATTTTTTGGCCTAGCGAAATCGCATCCACCGTGGTTCACTTTCTAACCGCCGATTCGGGACCCGTCAGCGGGCAAGTGATCGATCTCGAGCAATACCCCATGATCGGTCGCAACCCCCCCAAAGACGACAGTACCCTTCCTGCGGAATAATTCCGATAGATCCAGGCCCGCCGGACTCGATCTAACGTGAGATCGAGGTCGACAGCTTGAAAAAAACATCCGCGTACCTGTGCCCGAACTCCCGGTAGGAAGAAGCGTTGAAATGCACCTTGTCCCCCTTATGATCAAGCCCCTTGGCTCCGACAAAGCCTGTGTGCTTTAGTTTCTTGGGAAGTTCTCGGTGGGCTTGATCCACCCTTTTCTTGGCGTCACTCCAAGGACGTTCCTTGAAAACCCCCATTTGACCGGCGAGGAAGGGAGTTTCCGGAGCGTCCAGTTCCTTGCGGAATCTCGCCACCAAGTCGTGCAGTTTTTTCTCGTAAGCCTCGGCCAGGCCTGCCTTGGAATCCGACTCGCCCTGATGCCAAAGAATGCCTTTCAGGGTTCCCTCCTTCATCGCAAGTTTCGCGTGCTTGATCGCATCGTCCCAGGGATGACCGCGGGTGGGTTTGTAGTACCTGCCCGGTTGCCAAACCGCAATCGGTGAACCGCCATGAGCGCAAGGAATCAAGCCGACCGTAACCCGGGGATTCTTCTGGGCCACAACCGTTCCGAAGGTTTTCCCAAGACCGACACCGACCATACGCGGTTTGTCGAAATGCAAAGGATCTGCGGCTGGTGCCCATTCGCCTGCCTTGTTCAGCATGAGAACACGCGGGTGAGGTTTCTTGTCTGCAGGAGTAACCTTGCCCCGGCCAGCCATATTGGACTGCCCGACCAGTAGGAAGAGATGGAAATTCTCCTTCTTCGGAAGATCAGAAGCGCCGAGGAAAGGGCTTTGAACACAAAGGAATCCAAGGATTAGAGAGAAGTATCGTTTGTATTCCATAATCATTTCTATTTGAAGGAAATCGTCGAGCCAGGCTTGAGTGCGTGTTTGGGCATATCGGCCAAGTCGTTGAAAGTACGCATGGTCTCGACTTCCTCGATTGTGTTTGGGGTCTCGTCGTATTTTCCGGTCTTGGGATCAAGTACTCCCTTGGAGTTGAGGCCAAGATGCTTGACCATGAAGGGATACATGGCCTGACGTTTGACGTACTCATAACCGTGCTTCTCCCGAGGGAAGTGAGTGTTCGCGACCTTGTCCAGTGCTCCGAAATGCTTGTAGACGGATTGGGCGTAGGGATACTCGACCGTGGGCGTGTTCTTCGTCCAGTCGCCCCCTACGGAAATTAACTTCAGGGGACGCGGAGCGGCCAAGGCTGCAATCTCCGCATTATTGGTTTCCAACTTAGCGGTCTTGTGTATGGGCATACCGCTCTCGCATGGACAGCCTCCGAAGAAATGAGCGGAGACCATGACAACAGGCACACTAACCGCAATCCGTTCGTCCAACGCGGCCAGCAAAAAAGTTTGCGTTCCACCACCCGAACACCCCGTGACCCCGATCCTGTTGTTGTCTACGTCAGGCAGGGATTCCAAAAAGTCCACCGCCCGGATACTGCTCCAGGTTTGTAAAGTGAGCACTTGCGGATGTTTGTGATTCCATCCCAGATGGCCCGAATCTCCGAACCCGAGCATATCGTAGGAAAAGACTACTGCTCCCATCCGGGCCAGTGTCGCGCAACGGTTCTGCTGGTCGGCCCGTAATCGGCCACCGTTCGGGCCACGGGCATGCCCATGGGGACAAAGAATGCCCGGTCTCTTTCCCTTTAGGCCAACGGGACGATAGAGGTTTCCATAAACAAAAAAGCCAGGACGGGCCTCGAAGGACGCGTTTTCAACAGTGTACCCGTCATGGGAACGCTTTTTGTTGATGATGGGGTTAAGAGGGGTTCTGCGAGGAAACGGATCTAACTTGGAGCCGACAAGGATTTGCCG
>JAURNO010000293.1 GCA_030830145.1 Verrucomicrobiota bacterium | reverse complement strand
GTCTTTGTTTTGGTCGTGAAGAATGGAAATTTGGCAACGGTCCAACACGAAAACTCCCTCCTCGTCGACGTGGATCCCAACCGGTTGATTGAAGCCCGTGGCGTACCGCTGCCAGGTTACCTTTTTGAGGTCGTCCGATATTCCCTTGACCAGCCAGATGTCTCCGGGCAGGGCCGCCACCAAGGCATCCCCATTGGGAAGAAACGCCATGGAGCTTAGTTGCATGACCGTCTTGTAGGGGTTGTCATAGGGGACCTTCAAGGTATCCACCATGTAATTTGCTCCCGCTCGGGCTTTGCCCAGTTCGCCCGGGACCCGCAGGACCTCCTTCCAGCGCTTCTCGATTTTCCGCTCTGCTCTCAAGTGGGCCAGAACCTCTGCCTCACCCGCCGGCTTGTTTTCCTTGGAAACCCGCACGATCAAGTGAGCGTCCTTTTGAATCCCTTTGATTTCAAGCTCTCCCTCGGCCCAGCGGGCGCTCGTCACGCCCTTCGAATCAACGACCTCGACCTTCAAAGCTCCATCCATCACCCGGCAGGGCAGGGCCAGGCTTTTGGCTTCATCCTTCAGGTCGATCCTCCGGTAAAAGGCGTCCTTCGCTCCCCAAGGCTCGTCCTCGATCCTCACCGACCCGATCCTGTACTCGAAGACCACCCGCTTGCCGAACCTGCGCAAACCGAGGTATTCTCCGGCCTTCGGCATCTCGGCCTTTTCGATAGCAAACCAAAGTTCACCGTCTATGTTTGCATTTCGGGAAGTTCCCCAACGGAACGGTTCGAAACGGATCCACCCATCCCAGACCGCCCGGTAGGAAAGGGACTGGGGATCGAAGCAAGTTGACAGAAAGTGCCCCTTGCCCAGTTTGACGCAGGTTCCCTTTTCGACGTTCAAGCCCTTGCCTTTTACGACATGCGAAAAATGCTCCCCCAAGTCACCTTCGTTCCAACGCCCGTCGTTGTGGCTGTTCTGGTTGTTCTTCCCCCAGTGTCCATGGACGGCGCCATCCAAGCCCGGATAGGAAGGGATCACCTCCGGAATCTTGTCCGGGTTGGCCATGTAGTAATCCGCCTGGCGGGCGTAAAATTCGTAGAGCCTCGCCTCGTTCACCTTCTCCTTGGCTAAGGAGTAGTTTTCCCGCCCACCTTGAAGATCGGCATAGGGGTACTTGTCGGGCGTTGCCAAATTGAGATCCGCACCTGTTAATCCTTGGAGGATCAAAAGGGAGAGGAACGAACAGGTAAGAAGTTTTTTCACGGAAGTCTATTTTGTTTTAGCTTCGGGTTTTAGCAATTCGATTTCCTATGCTCACAAGCCAAATCATTTGCAAGCTGGGTAGGAAGAGAGTATAATAGGCATATGTTTCATCCAGGAGGATTCGGAGGTTCGGACCACGCTCATCGCAAACCCCGCATGAGAGACGACCCCTCGGTGCTCAAACCCGTTGTTCTGATGGTTTCCCTTTTGCTCCTATGGGTTCTTTGCTTTGTGGCAGGCCTGTGGTTGGGTTTTGGTTGGTATGCCTGGCCGCTCGGTTCTTTTGTTCTGATCAGTGGTTTCATCTCCTTGTCGACCCTGCGGGCCTCACGCAGGGCTTCATAAACCAAGCTTGTTGCTTGGGCTTGAAGCCCTTTGCCACTGATTGCAATCATCCTTCGCAGCGCATCCCCACCGTTGACAGGGTTGGATAATTCATAGAGTTTCCAAGTATGCCTATTCGATTGCTCAACCTCCTTGTCCTACTCCCCAGTTTTCTTTGGGCCGACCAATGGTACAAAGGCAACACCCATGTGCACACCACGCTGTGCGGTCACGCCGACACCAAACCCGATGCGGTTGCTCAATGGTATCACGACCGCGGATACAACTTTCTCATTCTCAGCGAGCACAACAAATTCATCGATCCCACCACGGTCCAACTGAAAGGCCAAGTCCGGGAAGACTTCTTGCTCGTGCCCGGAGAAGAAGTGACCGCGGCGGTTCACACGACCGCCATGAACGTGCATCGATTGGTCCCCTGGGGCTTCAAGGACAACAACCGGTCCAAAGTCCTGCAGAATCATGTGGACGAGACTCGCAAGGCCGGAGGAGTCACGATTCTCAATCACCCCATTTGGGGCAGACATATCCATGCCCATGAGATTTACCCGGTTAAAAACCTCTATATGTTCGAGCTCTACAATGCCCATCCCGGGGTTAAGAATTTTCGAACTGCCCATACACCTTCCACCGAGCAGCTTTGGGACGCTCTCCTCGAAAAAGGAATGACGATTTACGGGGTCTCCTCCGACGATGCTCACAAACTTCAAAAATGGGGAGAAAAAGAAAACAACCCCGGGCGCGGATGGGTCATGGTGCGCTCCAAAGAACTGACCTCCGATGCCCTCACCACGGCCATGCTCAAAGGTGATTTTTATTCCTCCTCCGGCGTCATGCTCAGTAAGCTTGTCCGTGGAGAAACGACCATCGAGATCGAAGTCGACTCCACCACCACCACGAAGGAACTTGGGTCGGAGTTCCTTTTCGGCCGTCCCGTTCGCAAAGGCGAACCCGGAACCACCATCGAATTCATCGGGCCGCACGGCGAAGTCGTTCAATCGACTCCCGGGCACAAAGCCTCCTGCAAAGTCAAAGGGGCTTACCTGCGAGGCAAGGTAACCCACCGCGTAAAGAAAGAAGACGGATCCCTGCGCGAGTACTACGCCTGGACCCAACCCATCTTCGCCGACGGCCGCTAGGAAAAAGGCTTACCGGTCTACCTGCAGCCCAAAGGACGGTAGTCCTTTGGGCACTAAGATAATCATAGTCCCCACTTTCGATCCCAGGATGAATTATTATTTGATAATAATAAACCGTCGCACTATATTATATTAATTGAAGCAATTTACCAAAGAACAAGTCTTGGCAGCCCTCAAAAGGTTGGGTGAGTTGGCAAAGGAAAAGTCAATCCAGCTCAACCTATGTATTTATGGCGGTTGCGCCATGATGTTAGCCTATGACCGCAAGCGGATGACCCGCGATGTCGACGCGGTCGTTCAGCCCGTGTCCAAAATTCATCCGCTTGTACGAATGGTCGCGGAGGAACAAGGTTTGCCGGAAGACTGGATTAATGATGAAGTTAAGCAATTCCTGGGCACCCGCGAGTCCATCCGCGCCTTGCCGATTGAGTTGCCCGGTTTGCAAATCACCGTCCCGACTGCCGGATACCTTTTGGCGATGAAGGCGCTGGCTTGCCGACGAGCTCTTCCCGGATACAAGGG
>JAURNO010000292.1 GCA_030830145.1 Verrucomicrobiota bacterium | reverse complement strand
CTCATAAACTTTGAATTTCAACTTGTTTTCTCATGACTTATCATCAAATAAAATCCTCGTGTTGTATTACTTTTCATGTGTTTAACTTTTAAAACATAATGTATGTTTGCCGTCCATTTACACTTTTCTGATTTATTTTCTTCTAGTCTCTACTCATAGATTTTGCAGCAATGTGCATGTAAAACAGTCTATTCAGTCATTATTCGCGTTTGACTCTATCACTTGGTTGAATTGGTCTTTCTTTCGTATTGAGTCACATCTGTATCTGTAATTCCAATATAACTGTTACCATAATCGAAGACAAAACACGCAATTCATTTTCAACTAAGACCATCCGTTGTTACTATCCTCCACAACCGATTAGCCTTCCTTCAATCTAACCAAAATCCCCCAAATATTATAATAACCTGTATTCGCCAAAACACTCTTAGACTATGAGTCGCATTGATCATGTTATTTGGGATTGGAATGGAACTTTGGTAAATGACGCCCTTTTATGTGTAAACATCGTAAACGGAATACTTTCCGAAATGAATATCCCCAATGTTTCATTCGATTACTACCGGGATAATTTCAGCTTCCCGGTTCGATCGTACTACGAAAAGATAGGTTTGCCTATCGAGGAACCTGACTATCAAAAGGTTTCAGAGGCTTTCATTGCCGAATACCGAAGACTTTGGAAAACATGCAGTCTTCAACCCAATGCGCTTTCCGTCGTTAAGCAATTGTCGGAAAGGGGAATAGGGCAGTCCGTTCTTTCGGCCGGCAAATTATCTGATCTGATGACCTTCGTTAGCGAATTCGGACTTTCCGAGCACATGGGCGTGATTTCTGGTGTTTCCAATATACAAGCCGAAGGCAAAAAAGGAATTTCAGAATCTCATCTTGCTCAAATTGGTCATCATCCATCAAATATCTTACTTGTCGGGGATACCGTACATGATGAAGAGGTAGCGATTCAGTTGGGAGTTCAGAATTTACTTTTTACGGGCGGGCATAACTCTCCCAAAGCACTAGACTCATGCGTAAGCGAGTTGACCCATGATCTTCGACAAGTAGTGCATCTCGTTATCGATTGACCCTAAGAATAGATCCTGTAGCATTTCGCGTCAATGAATCGAGTTTTCATCAAGACATACGGATGTCAAATGAACGAAAGAGATTCCGAATCCGTAGCATGCAAGCTTCAGGAGCGCGGATACAAGGTCGTCGATCATGAAGACAAGGCCGATATTGTTTTGCTAAACACTTGCAGCGTTCGCGAACAAGCGGAGCAAAAGGCCATCGGAAAAGCCGGTCACCTGGCCAAGAGGAAAAGAAACGATCCTCGATTCATTTTTGGTATCATGGGTTGCATGGCTCAAAACCGAGGTGACGATCTCATCGATCGTTTGCCTGATCTTGATTTGATTGTCGGTACCCAAAAATTCCACCATGTTCCAGACTACCTTGATCAGTTGATAGATGCCCGAAATAACCCTACACAAGAGACTCCTAGCCTCTTGCACATAGCCGAGGAAGTAGGTTCCGAAAACGAAATTCGCGAGCATTTCGCAGAAAGCAACAAAGTGACGGCGTTTGTTTCCATCATGCAGGGTTGCAACATGAAATGCGCCTTTTGTATCGTTCCTAAAACCCGAGGAAAAGAGCGTTACCGTTCGATGCATGACATTATCTCTGAAGTTACGGAACTTGGCTCCCGGGGAGTCCGCGAGGTAACCCTTCTCGGCCAAATTGTGAACGCTTATGGAAGAGGATGCATGCCTCGTCGTGACGGCAAAACACCCTTTGTCCAACTTTTGGAACGTATTCACGAAATAGATTCTATCAATAGGATTCGCTTCACTGCGCCTCACCCAACCTCTTTTGGGGATGATCTCATTGATGCTTTCGTAAATTTACCTAAACTCGGTACATATGCTCATTTACCTATGCAAAGTGGTTCTGATCGTATCCTCAAGGCGATGAACAGACCCTACACTTCCGAGAAGTTTCTTTCGATTGTCAGCAAGCTCAGGAAGACCAGTCCATCCATGAGATTGAGCACCGACGTTATTGTCGGGTTTCCCGGGGAAACGGACAAAGATTTCGATCTCACTATGGAAGCTTTCATTGAAGCCGCTTTTGAGCACGCTTTTGTTTTCAAGTATAGCGACCGATCGGGCACGCCGGCTGTGCAGTTTGATGCCAAGGTACCCCAATCTACAAAGGAATCCCGAAACCAGGAGCTTCTGACTTTGACTCAAAAATTATCAAATGCCTCCAATGCAAATCTCATTGGACGCAGTATGGAAATACTCGTAGAGGGCTTTTCAAAAAAAGGGAATGGTAAGCTCATGGGTCGCACGAGATGTTTTAGGAAAGTGATTTTCGAGGGACCGAGCGAATCGATTGGATCTCTTGTCACTCTTCGAGTCAAGGAAGCAACACCTTTCTCTTTAATCGCTGTCCAAGAATAATATATGGATTTATTTCAATTTTCGATTCTGACCTCATTCTTTCTCTTCGTCATTGGGTTACTTTTCGCGCTTGATCGAAGTTCAATCAATACCTTCATTCGTGGCTTCCCGCGTTCTTTGAAGTTGTCGGTCTTCTTTTTGGCCCTTGGATTATCTTGGTTTATTTCCCGTCACGTGATGAATTTAAGTGAAGCGGACTTCGGGGAATACCGATGGTATATTGGAGGCATTGCGATTTTGATAGGAGTTTCTTCCTATGTCTTCGTTCAGGATTTTCTCGCTGTCAGAGCTTTATGCATTCTCGTCTTGTTTTACTCCAGGGAAGTACTGGATGCAGCATTTCTGCAGGAACCCACTACTAGGCTTTTTCTGGTCTCGGTTATTTATCTTATCGTTGTCGGAGCCCTTTATTTCGGAGCTTGGCCTTACAGAATGAGAGATTTTCTAAGTTGGCTTTTCGATAAGCCAGCCCGCCCGACCCGCTTTGGCTGGGGGATAGTTGGTTGTGCCGCAGTTTTGCTTGGGCTTTCCTTCAGCTATTGATTTTAATTATCCGTGGAAGGAATCGTTTTTGTTATATCTGGGCCAGCCGGGGTAGGGAAGACCACCTTGTGTAACCGTTTGCTTTCTGAGTTTTCCAGCAGGTTGAGGAGGGTCGTGACCGCTACGACCCGCAAACCCAGAATAGGAGAAATGGATGGAGTGGATTATCATTTCCTGCCCAAAGAGACTTTTCTAGCACAAGTCAAGCAGGGTTCATTCGTTGAATACGAAGTCGTGCATCAAAACCTATATGGAACACAAAAGGATGCGTTGTTGGTCTTCAGCGGTGACTCAAGAACGAATGACCTTTTGCTTAATATAGACGTGAACGGTGCCTCTTCTCTCAAGAGTTTTGCGGAGAACAATACTTTTTTGCGCGGTGCGGTTTATAGCGTTTTCGTACTTCCGCCTTCGATTTGTGAATTGAGAGACCGTTTGGCCAAAAGAGGCTCCGACGATCTTGCCGAAATTGAAAAGAGATTGAAAACAGCAGAACGGGAAATTGAGAAAAAGGAACAATTCGACTTTGTGCTTCCTTCCCAAGGAAAAGATGCCGATTACCAAAGGCTGAGGGATTACTATCTTAGTTGCTCCAACAACCCGGTCGAAGGGTCAAAAGGTTAACTTGCGAATTCTGGGCGCTCGGGGTGCAGCCAATCCAAGTGAAAGTGTTTCCCCCTTGGCTCATCGATCCTCTCGTAGGTATGTGCACCGAAGTAATCCCTTTGGGCTTGCAGGAGGTTTTGGGGTAAACTTTCGTGCCGGTATCCGTCGTAATAGGCTAGAGCGGAAGAGAAAGTAGGTATGGGAATCCCATGAGCAACAGCCAAGGAAACGACCTTCCGCCAATTCGCTTGATATTTTTCAATAGAGTTTTTGAAGTAATCATCAAGTAGTAAATTGGATAAGTCTGGGTCTTGCTGATAAGCCTCGGTGATTTTTTGAAGAAAGGCTGCCCGAATGATACAGCCACCTCTCCATATCTGAGCTATCTCTCCGAAATTAAGCTTCCAACCATATTCTTTTTGAGCCTCTCTCATCAATTGAAAGCCTTGGGCATAAGAACAAATCTTTGAGCAGTAAAGAGCGTCCCTTATGGCTTCTACAATTTGATCGACGGAGTCCTCGGTTTCGTCAACATCACCAGGCCCGCTTAATGTTTTGGCTGCAAAAACCCTCTCCTCCTTCACGGCACTTAGGCACCTTGCAAAGACTGCTTCAGCGACTGTCGGGGCAGGAACTCCCATATCAAGAGCATTAACCGAAGTCCACTTTCCAGTTCCTTTTTGTCCTGCTGCGTCCATTACTATTTCCACGAAAGGCTTCCCGGTCCGCGGATCGGTTTGTTTGAGGATGTCTCCAGTGATTTCAACCAAGAAGGAATCAAGTTCACCATCGTTCCACCGATCAAAGATTTTGCCAGTTTCAAGTGGCGAAAGTTTTGTAATCCGGGACATCAAGTGAAAGGCTTCGCATATCATCTGCATGTCACCATACTCGATTCCGTTGTGAACCATCTTGACGTAATGCCCAGAGCCATCAGTACCTATGTAAGCGGTGCAGGAAACACCACCCGAAACGGGGTGCCCGGGCTTTGCTCCCTCGATGGGTTTGCCTGTGTTTGGATCGACTTTGGCTGAAATGGAAGTCCAAATATCTTTTATTCCCTCCCAGGCCTCTAGCGAGCACCCGGGCATGAGTGACGGGCCGAATCTGGCCCCTTCTTCACCTCCGCTGACACCGGAACCGACGAAATGCAGATTATTCGTTCGTAATCTTTTTTCCCGGTCAATGGTATCGGTCCATTTGGCATTGCCGCCATCAATAACGATGTCTCCGTCTTCAAGAAGGGGAATCAGAGATTCAATGACGGCATCAGTGGCTGCTCCTGCCTGAACCATGATGACGATCTTGCGGGGTTTGGCTAGAGAGTCTACGAACTCGTTGATATTTTCAAAACCGACAAGGTTCTTTGTGGTTTGGTTTTCTTCCAAGAAGGTCTGTGTTTTGGAGAAAGTCCGATTGAAGACGGATATACCAAAGCCATGATCGGCTATGTTGAGCGCTAAGTTTTGGCCCATTACGGCCAAGCCGATTAAACCTATTTCAGAGACGGAAGAATTCATCAATATATATTATATTTATTAAACGAAACCTGCGAGCACAATCACTCTCATTTGTTTTTCATTTCATGCGTCTCGGAAGACCAAATGAGATCTATCGAATCAGGCCTCAATCAAAGACATTAGATGGGAGAAGCGACGGGGAAAGGATCTTTGAAGATGTTTTGGTCTTGCTCCTTTCGGTTGGGATTACTGAAAATTCCGGAAGGATTAGTGTATCTCGGGCTGATATTGTAAAGCTTCATGAGCTGTAGCATATCACGGGACGAGGCCCGGACCGATTTAACTGCCATGTTACTGTTGGCATCTGCAGCGGCCTTTTCATTGGAGGTTCTTACCGCCGTTTTAAT
>JAURNO010000291.1 GCA_030830145.1 Verrucomicrobiota bacterium | reverse complement strand
CTTCCTCTTTCTTAGTCTTTTTCTAGTCGCATGGTGGGGACTGCCCACCTCTTGGAAGGTTTTCACCAAGTCCGCCTTCGCGGAATTCCACGCACCGATTTGGGATCTCTCCTGCCGCACCGAAGATTTGAGCAATTATTGGGGACACCTCAGCGACTCCAAGCAAACATTGATTGAAAAAGCCAAGAATTCATCACGGCTCGAGGCGGATGTGGATCTTCAGCGCGAAAGAATAAACGTCATTCAGGATGATATCGGCAGACTACGCACTCTGAAGGCTTCCTTGAAGCAATTAGAGGAAAGCCTGAACTTAGGCTCCTCCCAGGAATTCGACTCCGTAGTTGCCAGGGTCTCCCACAGAAGCCTGAGCGGTTGGTGGCAAAAAATCACCATAAGAAAAGGACGATCGCACGGATTGAAAGCAGGTCTCGGCGTCATTTCAAATAGGGGCGTGATCGGAAGAATCAAATCCGTGGGCTCGCGTTCATCCGAAATCGAACTTCTCACCAACCCTTCCTTCAGGATGGTCGCTCACTTCGAGGGAGACGACAGACCGGTGACTTTCCAAGGGAATGGGATTGCCCTGGGAGGGACACCGGTCGGACTGGCTTTAGACGTACCCCATGACCTCTCCCCTACTCCTGAAACACCTCATGCTCTCGTAAGCTCGGATCTTAGTTCTATTTTCCCTCGGGGCATTCCTCTTGGCTTCGTAACCAATTTGGGCGAAGGAGAAGAAGGTTTGTTCAAGTCTGGAAAGGTAAACCTGGATTTCAGCCTTAATCAACTTATGGAAGTAACCATTCTGGTTCCACGACAATAAGAAACCGTGCAAAAACAAAACAAGACGGCCTTTGTTCTTTTGGGTGTGAATTTAGTTACGATCATCCTACTTGGTTCGCTTAACTCGACCATTGGTCAACAGGGGGTTTTTCTCTATCTCCCTGCCCTTTTCTTTCTTCCGGGAGTTCTGTACCTGGATAACTCAAGAGGCATCCCTTTGGCCTTCGTAACCGGATTGCTGATCGATCAACAAATTGAAACTCCCTTCGGCTTTCATGCCTTTGCTTTGTCCTTCTTTCATTTGATAGGATCGAATTGGGTCCGAGGAGCCAACTACCGGAGGGACTTCGTTACTCTTTCCCTCCAGATTCCGGCCAACCTGCTTGTTTTTGTTTTGTGGTTTGGGTGGATAAAACTCTTCGAGAATGGGCAAATGCAATGGACTCTCGGCAGATGGTTCATTGATTTAATCGCGTCGACACTAGTTCTTATCCCTCTTGCCTTATGGATGCCGAGGTTTGCCGAATCGGTCCTCGGAGTCTTTCACCTTGTTCCAGAAGGAAGGGAGGAGGCCAGATGAAATTGCTTGAGAAACATCTCCCCGAAAAAAGAAGGCTCAGGGTATTCAAATTTGTTTACGGGTCCTTGTTTCTGACCCTTTTTGGCTGCCTCCTTTTTCGCCAAACCTTTGAAACCGAGGAATTCGAGAACCGAGAGAGAATTCAGGGGCAACGCAGAATCTTGCGCCCCGGGGCAAGAGGTGACGTCTTGGACAGAAACGGTCAGTTGCTCATTGGTAACAAGGCTCATTTTTCAGCAGTACTACAATTGGAATTTCTAAAAAAAGAAATTTGGAAGGAAAGGGTTTCCCTTGGAGAGAAGGCCGAAGCATTAATCGAAGAACTACTCGAAATTCCAGACCTTACCGGCAGCACGCTGATCAACCACTGTTTAATGAAGAACCAGGCAAAAGACAGGGGAATCATCTTAACGGGAAGAAGTGTAAAAAGGGGAGATAATTTCGAGCGGGTAAAACTATACTTCCAAAAAACTAGAATTACCGTCAATCAAACCGCAAAAGGTTTTTGGTACTGCACCATCAAGGGTGTAAACCCCGTTGCCAACTCTTCTTTGAGAATAGAGGGGGCTCAATCCTCCGTAAAGGTCTGCCTCCCCGGTCTTTTTACAACCAACCTTTTTCTTCACCAAGACAACCATTACCGATTGAAAAATGAGAAAAAGGTTTCGGAACGATTTTCTTTTTTTGAAATTTTCGACACCGAGGAAACCGAACCGCAGTTTGATTCGAGTGCGATTAAATTCGAACAAAACGACGGTCGTGCGACGACTCATACTTCCATTGAGTGGGAAGCTCGTTACAATGTCGTCAAGAGGTATCAAAAAGAAGTCAACCGGTTGACGGGAAGAGACAGGATCATAACCTTCCGCAAGCTTAAATCCCATTGGAGGCAGAAATCAATCCTCCCCCTTGAGTTAGCCGGGAACCTAACGGCCCAAGAGTACGCAAAGCTTATTGATGAAATCGATCCGGATTCCCCGCTGCAAGTAAGCTCCCAAGCCATCAGACACTATCCTATGGGGTCCTTGGCTTCACACATCCTCGGATACGTCGGAAGCGGATACCAAGCCGATGACGAGGGACTGACAGGACAAGACTTAGGGACCTTCGAGATTAAAGGGAAAAAAGGCAAAGAAGGAATCGAGGTGTTCTTTGATTCACACCTAAGGGGCAAGGATGGCAATGATATCTGGCGAATCAGTCCGAGTGGTTTGAGAGTCGAATTGGTGGAATCAAAGCCTGCCCAAAAAGGATCGACCGTGCAGTTGAGCATAGATTCAGAACTACAAGGATTGGCCGAACAGTCCCTCCAGCAAATGTCCCAACGGGTGGCCACCCATAGAATTCTTCCAGATTCCGATTGGCTCAAAACAATTGAAAGAAGAACGCGTCGTGAATTGATCAGAGCAAACGAGAAGAAGCTGAGCCCCGAGCTGCTGCTCAATTCTTTCAAGGATGCGCCTTTCCCGTTGAAGGGTAGTCAAGCATCCACCGTCGCTGGCTTCACGGGAACTTCCGAGGATGCGGACCGCTTGTTGCGACTGCTCTACGCAAAAGGAGTTCTGGCAAAACCAAACCTCGAAGCGGAGGAATACGTTTTGGCCTCCCCTCCCCCCCCTCCGGGAGCTGCCGTACTCATACACTTGAAGTCTCGGGAAGTTCTCGTTCTCGCGAGTAAGCCCAACTACAACCTACAGGAATTCTCCCCAATCATCACTCAATCGACCTACGATCAAATCGAACGATCCGAGGCATGGTTGCCCCGCGCATTGCACCCAGGTTACGCACCTGCCTCTCCATTCAAGCTCGTGACTTCTTTGGCAGGCTTCAGAAAAAGGGTTCTCGACCCTGAAGAGAAGTTGCTCTGCGAAGGAAAGCACAAAGGCATGATATGTCATGTCTTCCCTGGTTCGCACGGAGAATTAACGTTCCGCGAAGCAATCGCCAGAAGCTGCAACGTTTATTTTTATAGAATGGGCGAACGAATTGGACATCTCGGATTGATCCAGGAAGCACAGCGCCTGAACATGCATCAATCCCCTGCCATCCAATTACCTTCCACGGGCACCCCCATCGTACCGGATCCAGAATGGAAAAAGAAAGCAACAGGAGTCGCGTGGACCCTGGAAGACACCTTTAACATAACCATAGGCCAAGGCGGCCTAAGCCAAAGCCCACTCCAAATTGCTTGCATGACCGCAAAACTTGCATCCAATGACCTATCCTTCAAGCCATCGATTCTCTTGGGTACGAAACCAACAACTTCGGCACGACGACCTTTGGGAATTTCGGACTCTTCCTTGCGTTCTATCTACGAAGGAATGCACCTGGCGACGACAAAAGGTACCGCTCATCGATGTAAAGTCGAGGGAATCGACATTGCAGGAAAAACTGGCACGGGACAATGGAGAAATCACAACATGAAATTAAACCTGGCTTGGTTTGTAGGCTTTGCTCCTTTGGAAAAACCTGAAGTGGCCATTGCCGTGCTTATCGAAGGCATCATACCT
>JAURNO010000290.1 GCA_030830145.1 Verrucomicrobiota bacterium | reverse complement strand
TAATTTTTTCTGATGCAAATCAGACAAGTGTCAACAGGGTGGACAAGTCTCGAAAACGGGTCGTAAGCACCCTCTTGCGCAAAGACGAACGTTTCCTGATTCTCGAACGGTCTTCCCGGGTCGGTAGCTACCAGGGCTACTGGTCCTGCATCTCCAGTTACCTCGAGGAGGGGGAGGATCCGCTGATAACAGCTTTTCGCGAAGTGACCGAAGAAACTCGGATCGAGGCGGGTTCCCTCAGCCTGCGATCTCAATACGGGCCGAATTTCACCGAAACGGCAAAACTCGTTTTCGAGTCGTATTGGTTCTTATTCGATTTCGACCAATCCAAAGTCCAGATCGATTGGGAACACAATCAATTTGCGTGGGTGATGCCCGAGGAAATCCCGAAGTACAAGATGGTGCCTTGGTTCGATGAATTGCTCGGGCGACTGACCCGTTCTTGAGGGTGAGAAGTTACTTCCCTTCTTCCACTGACTCTCCAACGGAATCGAAAGATTTAAGAAGATTGAAGAGTGGAGAATCCGTCGTCAGGATGAGGGAAACATCGGAATTGAGAACTTTTTTGTAGGTTTCCAATGTTTTCGTAAATTCGTAAAAGGAGGAAGCGCTTTCACTTTGGGTGTAAGCTTTGGCGTAAATGGCGGAAGCATTCGCATCGGCCTCTCCCTGAATTTCTTCGACTTTTCGATAGGCCTCGGATGAAAGTTTCAGCAAATCTTTTTGTTTTTTACCCGTGATCTTGGCCGCCTCACCCGCACCTTGCGATCTAAATTTGGAAGCGATTTGCTGACGTTCACTGATCATGCGCTCGTAGATCCGCCTCCGAACAGTCTCGTTATAATTGATCCGCTTGAAACGAAGATCCAATAATTCGATACCGAAATCGGCGAGTTTACCCGCTGCTTTCCCAAGAATCTCAGACTGAATTTTCGTACGACCGGTAGCGATGGCATAAGACTGCCCGGAACTCTCGCTCGCTTGCGCCAAAGACTGGTTGGACTTGATTTCCCGATCCTTGTCCGAGCGGACAATTTCGATTAGTTCGTATTTGGCTACCGCATTGCGAGTTTCACTGCCAAGAATATCATCCAAACGGGAAAGAGCTCTACGCTCATCCCTCAGGCGAAGAAAATACTTTTTCGGATCACTAATCCTCCAACGGGCGTAAGTATCGATGATCAGATAGGTCTTGTCCTTGGTGGACATCTCGCTTGCTGGACCATCCCAAGGCAGGTAGCGCTTTTCGATGCGGTTAATGTCGTCGATAAACGGCATTTTCCAATGCAACCCGGCAGTGGTTTCTGGCTCTCCTCTGACTTCGCCGAACCGCGTAATAATGACCTGATCGGTTTCCTTGACGACATAAGTAGACAGGTAAACGCAAAACAAGAGCAGAATAATGGGAAAGATAAGAAGTTGATGTTTAAGCTTCATCTTGCAAAGCCTCCTTTGTCCGTTTGTAGTTGTAGGAGAGGCAGCACTTGAGAAGCGTCCTCATCGAGAATTATCTTTTTGCCCATTTGAGGGACGACCTCGCTCATCGCTTCGAGGTAAAGTCGAGTTTTGGTGATTTCGGGGGCCTTTTCGAATTCCTCAAGCACCGCCTTGAATCGGGCGACGTCTCCCTCTGCCTCGTTGACACGCTTGAGGGCATAACCCTCGGCGGCCTCGATGTTCTGGTCTTTCACACCCTCGGCGACGTACACTTCCTTATTGTATTGACCCTGGGCCTCGTTGATCATGCGGGCTTTTTCCTGCTCGGCCTGATTCACCTCGTTGAAAGAAGCCTGTACCGGCAAGGGAGGGTTGACATTCTTAAGCTGAATTTGGTCGATGCCTATGCCTAGTTCGTAAACATTGACCAATTCTCGGAGCATTTTCATGGCATCCTCTTCGATTTTTTGACGACCCACCGTAATGACCTCGTCCACCGTTCGGTCTCCCACGATTGTCCGCATGACGGATTCGGAGATGTACCTCAAGGTTCCTTCCGGATCAAGGACCTTGAACAAATACTGTTCGGGATCGTTGATGCGGTATTGGACGATCCATTCCACTTCGGCGGCATTCAAATCTCCCGTCACCATGCTCTTTTCCCTGTCTCTGCCCCTACGCTCAGAGAATTGATTCGAGTTGGTTCCGCCTTCGGTAGCAAAACCGTACTCTTGCTTCAACTGTCGCTTGACCGGCAAGACGTAGACCTCATCGATTCCAAAAGGCAGTTTGAAATGAAGTCCGGGTTTTACTTTCTCCTGTCGAGCCTTGCCAAACCGCAAGATCACTCCCTCGGACTCGGCTTCCACCGTGTAAATCGACGTGATCAATGCAAAGATCACCACTACGACGATCAAAACCCAAAAGACGACGCCGTTGCGTATCAAATCGGGTATTTTAATTTCAAAAGGTTGTTGGCTCATAACCCACCATTAAAACCGTAATCCATCTATTCGTCAACGAAGGAGCGAAAAAGAGAAAACATTTACTCGCTAATCTCGTACTTTCTTTTCAGAGAAGCCTCGATTTCACTGGCCTCGTAGGCAAAGCCTCCCTCCGGATCGGAGTTTCGCAACCGGATCGTTTTGGCGACGAAAGGTATGTCGGAAAGAAAAGGGTCGTCTTGGTAGTAATGACGATGAAAAGGATAGGGGGACGGGTTGTTACGCAGGGAGCTTCCGGTCTCCGAGTCGACGACTTCGAAGTGAGTGAACCCGGACTGGCGGCAGAGCTCGGCGCAACGAAGAAGACAAAGTTCCCCGGACAAAGGATGCTCCCCTCCCCGGAAAGTGACCCTCATTAAATTTTCCCCAAGTTTCGTTTCCGAGTAATGCGAAGAATTGTAGAGACTGCGGGCGCCGCAAGAAGCAAGTAGAATCAGCAGCACCGAAAACAAAATTCGAATAAAAACAAGCATGAGTTAATCCTAAAAGTAAGGATGGTAAAACTCAATACTCGCCAACCTAAGACGAGACTTTCTTCGTCTCTCTCTTGCGAGCGTTAAAATCAAGAATGCGTTTGCGGAGCCTGATGTTCTTGGGAGTAACTTCAACCAACTCGTCAGGCGCTATGTATTCAATGGCTCGTTCCAAAGAAAACCGCAAGGCCGGGGTAAGGGCTTCGCTTTTGTCACTGCCCGCAGCTCTGTGATTGGTCACGTGCTTGGCCTTCGTGGGGTTGACCGGAAGATCCTCGGTCCTCGGGTTTTCACCAACGATCATACCTTCGTACACTTCGTCTCCCGCTCCGATGAACAATTTCCCGCGCGTTTCGATATTACGCAGAGCATAGGTCATGGATTCGCCTTTCTCCATGGAGACCAAGGTTCCCGTCCGTCTTGTTCTAATATCGCCCGAATCCGGCCGGTACTCCTTGAATAAGTGGGACATGATGCCCTCCCCGCTCGTCAGGTTGAGCAGTTCAAACTCGAAACCGATCAGACCGCGGGTTGGAATCGTGGCCTGCAAAGAGGTTCTGCCCCGGTTGGCGTTCATGGACTCGACTTGTCCTTTTCTGTTGGCCAAAGACTGCATGCATCCCCCGACCGCATCGTCGGGAACTTCCAAGTAAAGTGTTTCGAAAGGTTCATGGGACCGTCCGTCGATTTCCTTCTTGATCACCGTGGGGCGGCTGACGAGAACTTCAAACCCTTCCCTGCGCATTTCCTCCACCACGACGGCGACCTGCATGGCTCCACGGGCGTTGACCTTGAATTCAGTCGACTCACCGGTTTCCTCGAACTTGATCGAAATATTGGTCCGGGCTTCCTTGATCAAGCGGTCTCGAATCTCCCTCGAGGTCACACGGTCCCCTTCCCTTCCGGCCATGGGACCGTCGTTTACGGAAAAGGACATCATCACGGTCGGAGGATCAATTTCAACGAAAGGCAGGGTTTCGGCTTCGGCGTCACTAGCCAAGGTTTCCCCGATATCGATCTCCTCAAAGCCCGAAACTCCAATAATGTTTCCAGCCACTCCTTCGCTCGCATCGTTGGTGGCGAGAGCCGAATATTCGAAAACCTTTGAGACCTTGGCTCTCTCCGGCTTTTGATCCTGCCTCAAGCGCCAAATGGGATCCCCTATCCGCACGCTCCCTGACAAGATTTTGCCCACCGCAATTCTCCCTACGTAATCAGACCAATCCACGTTCGAGACGAGCATCCTGAAATTCGGGCCTTCTTCCACCTCGGGAGGGGGAACGCAATCGGTGATCGCCTCGAACAAGGGCGTCATACCCTTGTCTTCATCTTCGAGAGAGCGTTTTGCATAACCATCCTTGGCGCTTCCGAAAAGAAACGGGGCGTTGAATTGTTCCTCGCTCGCCTCCAGTTCAAGAAAAAGTTCGAGGACCAAGTCCTGCATTTCCTCGGGACGAGCATTGGGGCGGTCGATCTTGTTTACGAAAACGACGGGGTTCAATCCGGCCGCCAAGGCCTTCTGCAACACAAAGCGGGTCTGCGCCTGCGGTCCCTCGTACGCATCCACCACGAGCATCACGCCATCGACCATCTTCATAACCCGCTCCACTTCGCCTCCGAAATCGGCATGACCCGGCGTGTCGACTATGTTAATCAAAAAATCCCCCCATTGGACCGAGGTATTCTTGGCCTTGATCGTAATTCCACGCTCTCGTTCCTGATCCATGGAATCCATGGCCCGCTCCTCGAGTACCTGGTTGTCCCGAAAAGCACCGGAGTGCCTCAACAATTGGTCAACCAAAGTGGTTTTCCCGTGATCGACGTGAGCGACAATGGCCAAGTTTCTAATCTTGTCCGATTGGATGGTGGGTGAAGTCATGAAGACAGCAAATTATGAACTTTTACCTGCCTCGTGGCAAGCGAAGCTTTTGGCAATTTCAAATGAACGAGAAAAGCCGGCGGATCCACTTCACCCGATTCCAGGTTGGAGAACTCAAAGAACTTCGCCTGAAAATCTATACTCGCCTTCGGTTTTAGTAAAAAAAGCGGTCGTAGGTATAGGCATTGCCCATCACTACCGTGAAATTATAAAGCTCATGCACTACGATCGTGAAGAGAAGGGCGTAAACAAAAGATTTTCTTCGCATGGCAAGGTAGACCAACGTCATGGAAACCATCGTGGGGTATAACATCAAGTGCCCGAAAAAGTTCCTTTGGGTATGCAAAAGCTCAAAGAAAAGAGCAAAACAAAGGGCCACCCACAACGGCCTGACTTTGAAAAACCGGCAAATCTCCAGCACCGGAACGAAGATGAATATCGTCTCCAAGATGGGGGCAAAGAGAATGGCATCGAGCCCCATGCTGTAATCAACCACCCCATCCCGATGGATCGGCCCTCCGCTGACGGCGACCCAAGAAGGCAAGATTGAGAAAAGAAAGGGCAACAGGGAGCAGGCGAGGTAGGACTCAAGCAAAACACGGTGCTCGGCGAGTCGGGACCAACGATCAATCAACCTTTCAAGAAAAGAAGATCCCCCGGGTCTCTCTGTTTGAATTGTCATAATGGCAAAAACCGAAGGGAAAGAAAGACGGTCTTGGCTTACCTGCCCGACTCTTCTTGAATCCGGTCCATCTGATAACCGAAACCCGGACCAGACAAAGTCGAAAGATCAAGCTCGCCTCCGCGGCGTCTATAAATCCCCGGATGCACACGTGCTTCAAGGGATGACGCTTCGGGGTAAAATTGCATTCCGTTGCTTTCGACACCCATGATCGTTCCGGCATGGGCTCCCAGCAAGACATGAGGAACTTGGGCAAGCATCGGGTTGGTCAAATCCTGGACCATCAACTCCATGCCGTGAGCCTTCGCCCAGCAAAGCGAGAGCAAAGCGCCTGTTTGGGTCTTGCATGTCTTCAGAGCGACTCCAGTCCATCCGAGTTCGCGGCCGAGACGGACATGCTGCCAGTCATGAGCGCTTTCATCCATGAAGATCGGCTTTCTTTGGGCAACCGAACGCACCTCGATGCGATGCTCTTCCAGGTCGTAAGGGAAAGGTTGCTCGACATAGAGAATTTTTCGATGAGCTTCGGGAGCCTCTCTTTGCAAACGGTCCAGGATCTCGTTGACATAAGCTGGGTCGGTCACGGTGCAGTTGAAATCGGTTGTCAAATAATCGACTGATTTGGATTCCGCAATCCGGCCAATCGACTTAAGTCGCTCGTAATCCCAGCTCGAGTCATTTCCCCGCAGCTTGATCTTCAGGCAGTTGAGCCCATCGGTTTCGATCCATTCCTCCAAGTGCACAGGGTAACCATCCTGGGGTTCGTCACCTTTGAGTTCGCTTTGGTCAAGCGGATCGAGACCTCCGACGAGATGCCAAACCGGAATTTTTTCAGGCCGGGGCAAAACAAGAAAATCGGCGGTATGTTTACCCGAGAAGTCAACTTCGGCCTTCTCGGCAGGGTCAAGAAAGGCCGAAAGGTCGACATTGCAATGTTCTTCACCATAGCACTCGTAAATGGGCAAGCTGTTGGCAATGCCGTAAGCATCGTGCAAAGCCAAGTCGTAAGCCGATGCGCAAACCAAGGCGGCAAGCCAAGGAATGGGTTCGAACCCTTCCCTTTCCTCCCAGTTGTATGATTCGAGAACCCGGGGCAAGCGTTCGAACAAAAGAGAGTGCCCAAGCTCAAGAGCATGCCCAAAGGATCCGTTGTCCGCCCATTCGGGCGAGAGTCTCGAGCAAAAGGCCAACAAGGCATCGAGGCGCTCTGCATAGGGAACGGAGGAAGGCCAAACCCATTGAACGCTCAATGGAGTCTCTCCCCAACCGACCCATTCATTTCCCTTTCGATCTCGAACGCGAAGGCTTACCCTGGCGCAACTCACCGAGGTGAGCACTTCGGTTCCGAATTTCAAAGGCACTCTAGTTTCGACCGGAACGAAATTCAAGTCGGAGGAAAGAATGCGGATATCGAAATGGGATGAGGCCATCGCGAACAAGTGAAATAAAAAACAGGAAGGGTCAAACTCCATTCGATGCGCTTTTTCCTTTTCAATCGCTCCAAGGTATCGATGATGGGTGGATGGAAGCAGACGTCATTGGTTTATTCGCTTTGTTGGTCGGACTCGAACTCATACTCGGGGTCGACAACATCCTCGTCATCGCAATCTTGGTTTCTCGCTTACCCGAGGAAAAGAGAAACGCGACCAGAAACTTCGGGCTGATCCTTGCCATGGTCGCCCGCATCGTCATGGTCTTCGCCGGACTCAAACTGTTGGAACTCACCGAACCGGCCTGGCCCGATGGTCCCGAATGGTTCGACTACTCTTGGAAAGCAATCGCCCTGATGGCAGGAGGTTTGTTTTTGATATGGAAGGCGGTCAAGGAAATCCATGCGACCGTCGAACTTGAGGACCATGAAAGTAAACAGACGGCAAAGGATAGCTTTTTCGCGGTCGTTTCCCAGATCCTGATTTTGGACATCGTTTTTTCCCTTGATTCGGTCATCACCGCGGTCGGTCTCACGAACGAGAAATGGGTCATCATAACCGCCGTCCTGTGCTCCTTCGTTGTGATCCTCTTTTTCGCCAAACCGATCGGCGATTTCATCCTCAATCACATCGCACTGAAAATCCTTGCCCTCGCCTTTCTCATCGTCATCGGGATAACGATTTTCATGGAAGGAATGGGCAAGGAAGTGGACAAAGAACTGATCTACGTGCCCATGGGGTTTGCGATGGCCATCCAGTTCCTGCAAATGCGCCACAAGCGCAACCTCGAAAGACTCAAAAATGACGATTCCTGATCGACTTCGTTCATTCCCCGTTCTCCCCATTCTCAACTTGGCCGAGCAAACAACCGCACTGCGGGTTGCCGAAGCCCTGACCAAAGGAGGAATCGGAGCCTTCGAAATCACCTTGCGAAACGCAAACGCGCTGAGCTCCCTGCAAGCAGTGCGCAAAGAATTCCCGGGTTTGACCCTCGGAGCCGGGACGATTTTGGAGAAAGAACAAATCAGCCAAGTCAAGGATCTGGGTATCGACTTCGGTGTTTGCCCGGGATGGGACGACGACCTGTGGTCTCATTCCAAAGATCTTGATTTCCCACTCATTCCGGGCGTTCTAACTCCAACCGAACTAACCCGGGCTTGTAAATCGGGCTGCCGGACGCTCAAGGTTTTCCCAATCGAACCAGCAGGTGGAGTCGGCTACTTGAAATCGCTCATAGCCCCCTTTCGTTCTTTGAATCTCGACTATCTCCCCACGGGTGGGATCGGGAAAGAAAAGGTATCCTCTTACCTTGAAGACGAGGCAGTTTTGACCGTCGGGGGTTCGTGGCTGACTCCGCTGACCTTAATCGAAAAGAAAGAGTTTACGGCCATTACTGAGCTTGCCATCGCATCCCTTTCTCTAGGTAATCGCAAGACATGAAACTCAAAAGCCTCCTCACTTCGGCCGCATGCGCCATATTCTTTCATGGACTTCTTGGCATCGAGAACGAAAACGCCAGCCTTCGTGCCTCTTTCTCGAACGCCCGCTTGGCTTTCGTTGAAAAAAAGGTGGCCAAGGTCGCCTTCATGGGAGGTTCCATTACCGAAATGAACGGATATCGACCGATGATCGCCGAATGGTTGGAAGGAAAATTCCCGCAGACCAAGTTCGATTTCATCAATGCAGGAATATCCTCCACCTGCTCGACCACGGGAGCTTTTCGCCTGCGAAGAGATGTTCTTGATCACGGTCCCATTGATTTGTTCTTTATCGAATTCGCGGTCAACGATGATCAGGATGCCGGTCATTCGAAAGAGGCCTGTATTCGAGGCATGGAAGGAATCATCAGGCAAATGCGGATGAAAAGCCCGAAGACTGATTTGGTCGTCACTTACTTCGTCAACCCTGGCATGCTCAAGCAACTTCAGGAAGGAAAAGACCCATTACCCATGGCGGCCCACGAAAAGGTCCTGGAAAAGTATGGAGTGTCCAGAGTTCACTTGGCCCGCGAACTCGCTCATCAAATCAAGAAGGGAAAGTTTTCCTGGCAAAAATTCGGAGGCACTCACCCGAAGAAACCCGGAAACCGGCTATGCGCCGACATGCATATCGAGATGCTGTCAAAGGCATGGAGTGGTAAAACCAAGGAAGCCACGGAAACGAAAACGCTTCCTCCCGACCCCTTGGACCGCAACAGTTACTTCAAGGGACGCTTTCTATCACCTGAAAAAGTCTCGCTGACCGACGGATGGAAATTTTCCGAACCCGATTGGAAAAGCCTTCCCGGCGGAAAACGCGGAAGGTACCTCGGTCGACCTCTCCTTCACTGCGAAAGTCCGGAAAAACCCATCCGCCTCAAGTTCGAAGGCCAAGCAATCGGCGCTTTCGTCAGCGCCGGTCCGGACGCCGGAATCCTCGAATTCACAATCGATGGGAAACGCAAAGGAAGCATCGACTTGCATCATCGATTCAGCAAGGGATTGCACTACCCCCGTACCGTGATGTTCGCTCATGACTTGCCTTCCGGACCTCACGAGATTGAAATCTCGATCAAGAGCGGCAAACGATCCGCCGCTCGCATCCTGGAATTCTGCATCAACTAGATCACCCATTTCCCAAAACCAAACACCATGAATCCATTCCTAGACGAATCCTTTCATATTCCCTGGTCCACGCTTACTCCCGAGAACATCGTCCCCGACATTACGCTTGCCCTGAAAAACGCGGAGTCCGAAATGGAAATCATCCGCAACATGCCTCGTGAGGAAGTTGATTTCAAGAGCGTACCCTTGCGGTTCTGTAAGGCCCAGGAAGATTTGGGCGAGGCTTGGAATGTGGTTTCCCATCTCGACCAGGTCCGTAATTCGGAAGAACTGCGCGAGGCCTACAACGAAATGCTCCCCCAAGTGACCGCCTTCGGGACGAAAGTGCTACTCGACCAAAAACTTTGGAACCAAGTCAAATCCTTCTCCCAATCCGATGAAGCCCAAGCACTCCAAGGACAGAAAAAGAGATTGCTCGACGAACTGGTGGCCGATTTCGTGGAAGCAGGAGCCGATCTCCCCGAAGACAGCCGTACCCGCCTCGAGGAGCTCTCAACCGAACTTGCCCAAGCCACCCAGAAGTTCTCCGAGAACGTACTGGATTCGACCAATGCCTGGCAAAAGAATATCCTGGACGAATCCCTCCTCGAAGGCTTGCCCGAAAGTGCCAAAACCGCGGCCCGGGAAACGGCCAAGCAAAAAGAGATGGACGGTTGGCTCTTCACTCTCCATGCGCCTTCCATCATGCCCATTATGAAATACCTGGATGACTCGTCCATCCGCCGGGAATTCTGGGAAGAATCCTCCAGGATCGGTTGGACGGGAGACAGGGACAACACTGATTTGATTCGAAAAATCCTCGAGCTCAGGCAGGAAAAAGCTCTGATTCTTGGCAAAAAAGACTATGCAGACGTCGTCCTCGAACGCAGAATGGCTGGTTCCGGATCCCGGGCCGACGAATTCGTATCCGACCTCAGAGACAAGACCGCGGAGGCGTTCGGGCGAGAGAACGACCAACTGATTGCCTTCAAAGCGGAAAAAGCGGGACAACCGGCCGAACTACTCGAACCATGGGAACTCAGTTATTGGTCGGAAAAGCAAATGAAGGAAAAGTATGACTTCGATCAGGAAGAAATGCGCCCCTACCTTCCAATCGATTCCGTACTCTCGGGCATGTTCTCGCTCGTAACCGAAATTTTCTGCCTCCGGATCGAAGAGCGCTCGACTTCGCACGACGGAAAAACCGTCCACCGAATCGAAGGAGATGAGCGCGACCCCGTCGACGTTTGGCATCCCGAAGTCAAATTCTACGAGGTCTTCGATTCGAAGGACCATCGACACATGGGCTCGTTCTATGCCGATTGGCACCCCCGCCCCGACAAGCGGTCCGGGGCATGGATGAACTACTTCAAGATGGGAACGCCCGGTGATGATGGCTCGCCCAGAGGACCTCACCTCGGACTTATGTGCGGTAACATGACCGCCCCCGTGGATGGCAAACCCGCCCTCCTCACTCACGACGAAGCCAACACCGTCTTTCACGAATTCGGCCACCTCCTTCACCACCTCTGCGCCGAGGTCGAGTTCAAGCGCCTAGGTATGGGGACGGTCCCTTGGGATTACGTCGAGCTCCCCTCTCAAATCATGGAGAATTGGCTTTGGGAAAGAGAAAGCCTGGACTTGTTCGCCCGACACCATGAAACCAATGAGACGATTCCCGGGGAACTCTTCGACAAACTCATCCGGGCCCGCAACTACCATGCCGGCTTTATGCAGATGCGCCAATTATTCCTCGGCAAAATGGACCTCCTGCTCCACCGTAAGCTCATTGTCGAAGGCTACGATGACCTCGAGGACGCCCTCGAACCCCTGATCAAGGACTACCGAGCCAAACTAAAAACCATCCCACCCACCATCGCCCGGCAGTTCGGGCATCTCTTCAGTGACCCGGTGGGGTATGCCTGCGCCTATTACTCCTACAAGTGGTCGGAGGTCCTGGATGCGGATGCTTTCACTCGTTTCAAAAAAGAAGGAATCATGAACCCGGAAACCGGACTCTCCTTCCGGGAGTGCATTTTGAGCAAAGGAAACTCCAAACCCGCCGAAGAACTCTTCCGTGACTTCATGGGCAGGGACCCCGATCCTCAGGCTCTGCTCGTCCGCTCCGGTCTTGCCTGAAAACACCATCACAATGTCAACCAACCCCCAAGTTCTTGCCTGGATAACCTGTGATTCAGTTTACGTGGACCCGGCAACCGGGAAACACACCCTCCTGGGAATTTTCTCCAACCTTCGGGCCAACGAGTTCCCCGTCACCCATCCTCGGATGATTTGGTTTCTTTCCTTTTGTGATCTCACGCAAGGAGCCCATCAACTCAAGATTTCAATCGGAATCCCCATGTCCGACGAAGACCCGAGAGTCATCATCGACCGCAATTTCGATTCGCCCGGCC
>JAURNO010000289.1 GCA_030830145.1 Verrucomicrobiota bacterium | reverse complement strand
GTTGAAGTATGGATGGGACTGACCGCAGGATGCGCCACCTGTCACGACCACAAATTCGATCCCCTATCCACCAAGGAATATTACTCGCTGTATTCCTTTTTCCACAGTGCGGCCGATCCCGCCATGGATGGGAATAAGTTGGATACGCCACCGGTCATTCAAGTTCCTTCGAAAGCACAAATTGCGGAACTAAACAAGTTTGACAAACAGATTGCCGAAGCGAGAAAGAACTTCAACCAGGCATTGGCCAAATTCAAATATGAAGATCCGGCTGATCAAAATCCCAGACCCAAGCCAAAAGTATCAAAAACCGTTTGGTTTGAAGACGAATTTCCGGAGGGCAAATTGATAACCGTCGGTGGGGATGTAAAATTCACCGGTCCGAAAGAGGGTCCCGTTTTCAAGGGGAACAAATCTCTCACCCGAACCGTTCAAAACCGAATCGGACAGGATGTGTTAACGGGAGCAAAAAACCTGATTATTCCCACAAACGGAACTTTTTTCGCCCATTGCTTTCTTGATCCCGAGAACCCACCGGAAGCCATCATGCTCCAGTTTTACGTGAACGGATGGAACCATCGTGCAGTCTGGGGGGCTCACGAAAAAATAGGATGGGGGAAAGAGGGAACTCATCAAAGAGTGGTCATGGGAAAACTTCCCCAAAAGGGAAAGTGGGTGGAGCTCAAATTCCCCGCATCCAAAATAGGACTTTCTCCCAAAACCAAGGTTACCGGGTTTGCCCTCACTCAATTTTCAGGAACCGTCAACTGGGATCACTTTGGGATCTCTTCCACTCTCGATCAAGCAAACGATCCATTCTATTCCTGGTCAGCCTGGAAAAAACAGTCTGAGAACAGAAGAAAACAAGATCTCAGTCAAGTTTTGCAAAGAAGACTGAAAGGGAAGGATCCGAAAAAATGGAATTCCCGTGATGAAAACGATGCCTTCACCTACTGGAGAAATCAGGTCTACAAAGGTTTCCCTGAAGAACTCGCTGCCTTTAACAAGAAAAAGGAAGAGATAGAAAAAAAGAAAGAGGCCTTGAACAAAGAGATTCCTTCGACCTTCGTGATGGCGGATCTTCCCAAAGCAAGGGAGAGCTTTGTCATGGTTCGCGGGCAGTATGACAACCCCGGAGAAAAGGTAACCCGTGGAGTCCCCGCTTTCCTTCCCGGTCTGCCTCCTAAACCAAAGGACCGGGATTACAATCGCTTGGATCTGGCTGATTGGCTGGTTCGAAACGATCACCCCCTCACCTCCCGGGTGATCGTTAATCGGATCTGGCAACAATTCTTTGGCACGGGCTTGGTCAAAACGACTTCTGATTTCGGTACGCAGGGTGAACTCCCGAGCCATCCCGAACTATTGGACTGGTTGGCCGTGCAATTCATGGAAGAAGGGTGGGACTTTCGCGTATTCATCAAGAGGATTCTTGCCAGCAAAACCTATCGGCAAAGTTCCAAAGTTTCACCCGCTCTCCTCGAGAAGGACCCGGACAATCGTTTGCTCGCCCGTGGCTCCAGATATCGGCTGGATGCGGAAATCGTTCGTGACCAGGCCTTGCATTTGAGTGGCTTGCTCGTGGGCAAAGTCGGAGGCCGTGGGGTGATGCCTTACCAACCGCCCAATATTTGGGAACCGGTGGGTTTTGGAAACAGCAATACCCGTTACTACAAGCAGGGAAAAGGGGATGATCTATACAGGAGAAGCCTTTACACCTTCTACAAGAGAACGGCACCCGCTCCTTTCATGTCCACTTTCGATGCACCCAACCGCGAACAAAGCTGCTCGGGTCGCGGAAAAAGCAATACCCCGATGCAGGCGCTTCAATTGCTCAATGATGTCCAGCATGTGGAAGCCGCCCGCAACTTTGCCGAAAAAATCATTCATACGGGTGGAAATCAAGATCAGGCAAAGATCAGCTGGGCCTGGCGGACCGCGACTTCCCGCAAACCGAGCCGGGAAGAAATTGAAATCGTCCAAGATCTTTTGAACCAAAACCGCAAAAGATATGCTCAGGATCTGAAATCGGCTGAGAATTTGATCGGTTTTGGCGAGAGCGAACCGGACGCAAAGATCAAGCCTCTTGAATTGGCTCCCTGGACACTGGTCGCAAACATGATCCTCAACCTCGACGAAGTGGTAAACAAAAATTAAATCAGTGATGAATCCCGCAATCGAATTTCATAATCTTCAAAGTCGAAGAACCTTCTTTCAGGGAGCCGGTCTCAAACTCGGTGGCATTGCCCTGGCGCAGCTTGCCGGCAAACAGGCCTTTGCCAATTTGGCAAACGATCCCAAGGAAGACATGCACCCTGCCTTGCCCGGATTCCCGAATTTCAAACCGAAGGCCAAAAACCTGATTTATCTCCATATGAACGGAGCTCCTGCTCAAATGGATCTTTTTGATCACAAGCCCGTGATGGAGGAGTACTTCGACAAGGATCTGCCTGATTCCGTTCGGAATAATCAACGGATTACCGGAATGACGAGTGGGCAGGCCAGGTTTCCGGTTGCACCCAGTAAATTCAAATTCGAAAAATGCGGAAAATCAGGAATCATGATGAGTGAATTGGTTCCGCACATGAAGGAAATTGCGGACGAGATATCGATGATCAAATCCGTCCATACCGAAGCGATCAATCATGACCCCGCCTGTACCTTCGTGATGACGGGAAGCGAGGTACCTGGCAAACCAAGCCTGGGTTCTTGGCTAAGTTATGGGCTGGGGAGTACAAGTCAGGACCTCCCGGCCTTTGTCGTATTTACTCCCACTTTTCCCAAGGACAGCCAGGCCCAGGCACTCTTCACCCGCATGTGGAGCAGTGGATTTCTTCCTTCAAAGTATGACGGCGTTGCCCTCCGCGGGGTGGGCGACCCGGTTCTCTTTGTCAAAAATCCTCCAGGCGTCAATCCGGGAGACCGCCGGACCATGCTCGATGCCCTGGGAAGATTGAATCGGAAGACCTACGAACGCTTTGGCGATCCCGAAACCCAAACCCGGATTGCTCAATACGAAATGGCTTTTCGCATGCAAACCAGCGTGCCGGAACTGACTGATTTATCCAAGGAAAGCAAAGCGACCATGGAGATGTACGGTCCGAATGTTGAAAAGTCCGGCACTTACGCCCACTCCGCCATCATGGCGCGCAGGCTGATTGAAAGAGGCGTACGGACCGTGCAAATCCTTCATCGTGGATGGGATCAGCATGGGAATCTCCCGAAATTAATCAAAGGACAGTGTATGGACGTGGATCAACCCACGGCCGCACTGATCAAGGATTTAAAATCCAGAGGACTTCTCGAGGACACGCTGGTGGTGTTTGGTGGTGAATTCGGGAGAACGATCTACTGTCAGGGAAAACTCACACGGGAGAACTATGGACGGGATCACCATCCCCGTAACTTTTGCATGTGGATGGCAGGCGGCGGAATCAAAAAAGGCATCACCTTCGGAGAAACCGATGATTTCAGCTATAACATCACCGAGAACCCGGTACACCTGAACGAACTGAATGCCACCATTCTTCATTGCCTCGGAATTGACAATCACAAGTTCACTTTCCCTCACCAAGGCTTGCAACAACGCCTGACCGGAGTCGAAAACGCCTACCCCGTCGAAGGTCTGCTTGCTTAGAGCCTTCATTTCCTACTTGCTCAACTTGAAGTTGAGGATTAAAGTGAGTGGAATTCAATTCCCCTATCATTTATGCCCGACCATACAAAGAAACAAGAACCCAAGGAAGACCGCAGGAAGTTCATCGTAACATCCACCATAGGTGCTTCCGCGGCTTGCGCCCTCTTTCCCT
This sequence comes from Verrucomicrobiota bacterium, assembly GCA_030830145.1. Lineage (GTDB taxonomy): Bacteria > Verrucomicrobiota > Verrucomicrobiia > Opitutales > Seribacteraceae > Seribacter. The sequence goes on along the minus strand of JAURNO010000289.1, from coordinate 1,491 downwards.
TTGCCACCGGAATTCCATCCGTATTGGATCCGGTCACCAAGGGAGACGGAAATGCAAAAGTGCCATGGACCAAGGTAGCGGCTTTGGCCTCTCTTCCCGAAGATGGAACGCCCACCAAGTTCGAAGTCGTCTTGGCGAAGGTAAAGGATGCATGGACGACTTACACCGATATTCCTGCGGGAGCCGTGTACCTGACGAGAAAGGGAGATCAGGTCGTTTCCTACAATTTGAGATGCCCGCACTTGGGATGCGCCATTGATTACCGGAAGGATTCGAACGATTATTTTTGCCCCTGTCACAACAGCACCTTCGGCCTCGACGGGTCGGTCACCAACGACGACAGTCCGAGTCCCCGAGGAATGGATACGATGGAAACGAAAGTCGAGGACGGTCAGGTTTGGATTCAATTCCAGCAATTCAGGCCGAATATCGCGGAAAAGATCCCTCTCTCATGAAACGCTTGGTAAACTGGCTTGACGATCGTTCGGGCATCCGGGGGTTAGTCAAGGAAGCCTTGTACGAGAAGGTTCCCGGAGGAGCAAGATGGCGCTACGTCTGGGGCAGTTGCCTAACTTTCGTTTTCTTCGTCCAAATCGTCACGGGCACTCTGCTTTGGATGTTTTACAGTCCGAGTACCCAGACCGCTTGGGAGAGCGTATACTTTCTCGAGCACCAAGTTGCAGGTGGGTGGTTTCTCCGGGGGGTCCATCATTACATGGCTCAGGCGATGATCGTCCTCCTTGTCCTGCACTTGATGCAAGTGGTGATCGATGGAGCGTACAAAGCTCCCCGCGAACTTAATTTTTGGTTTGGCATATTGATGATGGGCGTAACCCTTGCCCTTTCCCTGACCGGATATCTTCTACCCTGGGACCAAAAGGGTTACTGGGCTACGGCCGTGGCCACAAACTTGATGGCCGAAGTACCCATTATTGGCCCCGCCCTTCAAAAGATCGTAGTGGGCGGAGTGGAATACGGGCACCATACCCTGACCCGTTTCTTTGCCTTTCACGCCGGAGTTCTTCCTGCAACCTTGGTCGGATTGGTGGTCGCTCACATTTACCTTTTCCGCAAACACGGCATACACGTCAAAGAGCGCCGCCCGAGAAGAGACTGTTATTTTTGGCCTGATCAAATCCTCAAGGATGCCGTCGCTTGCTTGGCCGTCCTTTTGGCCGTGGTCTGTTTGACAATCTACTTCGACGGTGCTCCCTTGGGACCACCTGCCGACCCGTCCAATGAATTACCCGCAAGACCGGAATGGTATTTTCTTTTTCTTTTCCAGTTACTCAAATACGTGCCGGCCTTCTGGGGTGCCGTCATTATTCCCGTTTTTCTGGTCACCTGGATGTTTCTTCAGCCTTTCATCGCGAAAAAGCAATGGGGTCATAAGTTCAACGTCGGCTTCTGGTGGACCCTCATTGCAGGCTCGGCCATGCTGACTTTTCTCGCGATCTCCGAAGACCAAGCCAACCCCAAGCACGCAGCCGC
>JAURNO010000288.1 GCA_030830145.1 Verrucomicrobiota bacterium | reverse complement strand
CTTTTCAATATCTGACATAAGAACGGTAGCCGTCCCCTTTTCCCAGTCCTCGCTCTGCATACCCTTGTTTATCGCCCATAAGCCAAAACCGAGAAAAATAATACTCCCAAAACCAAAGCTAAGCGGGAATAGACGGCCCACCACAAAAATAAATGCTTTGGAACAGCCAGGTGAAATAGGTGGTCGAGGATTGGTCGGTGCTTCATTCATGATTTTTTATTCTTTGAGTAAAATTTACATTGATTGGAAATGGGCTTGCCGTTGAGCGTCAACCTTGCCGAAACAATTCCTGTCGAAGGTTTCTTGATCTCCATTACTGCCTGACAAATGGCATGTTCATTAGGACTTACTAGCAAAAAATCAGGATCCAAAGAGAAACTCATCTTTTCCCCATTCTCTAGTTCAAGGATGAAACCATTCGCATTGGGTGGGGATGCAACCCAGTCTAGTTCAAGCATGGTCATGTTGGACTCAGGCAATTCAAAGGCAAAGGAAGCATTTACCGAGGCAGGCGTCTCTAAAGATTTGCTCGTCGCTTGCCTCAACTCCTCGATCAGCAAGTCACGAACTCTCCGTGATTCCTCATCACCACCTCCCCAGTTTAGCCGCTCAAGTGAGTGCTCAATCAATTCATTTTTAAATTCACATCCTACCTGAAGACTCAAAGTCAAAAAGTAAAGTATCAGGCGTGAAAAATATTTATTCATCAATATTCAGTGAACCTTCTTCTTTTGGAAACATTCCCATCGATTGGACTACGCTTTTCGAAAAAGATACTGATAAACCCAATAACGAAGATACATACTCCGAGGGAACCCAATGCGACACCAAACAACGCAGATCCGATGGAATCACTTATGCCTTCTGCCATCTCACTCGCACTGGGACTCTCAAGATTCTGATAGAAAGTAAGGAGACTGAGAACAGCATCAGTTCCAAAAACAATCAGGCTTACGGAAATAATAACTGCCCCCGTGAGTAGAAGTTTCGTAGATGTTTTCATATGCTTTGATGCATAAGAAAAGAGAAGTATTCAACCAAAGGCAAAATCAATCAAAACTTGGACAAAAGTTTCCGGGTTTTCCCAGGGGACGCGATGTCCTGCATCTGCCACTACTTGAGCTTTAGCTACGGGAGACGATTTCGCTACTGTTTCACCGATGCCTTGATACTTCTCATCCTTCTCCCCGGATAAGAACAAAACCGACGGGCTCTTCAGGTTGGCTAATTCGGGCACCAGGTTTTCCTGAAGCCCCTTTGAAAAAACCTCAAACTGTCGACTGAGTCTATCCGGATCCATCTCACCCAGATTTCGCGGAGCCTGATTTTTGATTCCACAAAAAACAGGCTGTTCATCCCACTCGTCCGCCAACTTTTCCAATGGCTCTCTCTTCAGCCTCTCCGCCCAATTCCGATCTCTGTCTAATTGAAGACTTTTATCTTGTTCGGATTCCAGTCCCGGATCAGCTCCCGCTACAACGACCGCTTGCCAAAGATCAGGTCGGCGAACGCATGCATGCAAGGCCAAACGGCCACCCAATGAATAGCCAAGCAAGATGGATTTCTCTCCATTCGCTTGGACTTCCACTCTTCCACAAAAATCTTCCGTCCAGTCATCGAAGCTTTGAAATTGCTTGGCGCACAAGTCTTCCGTGATCATTTCCAAGTCATAGAACACGGCTTTCATTCTTTCTTCCAGTGGTTGCCATACCTTTGCCGTTTGAAAATTTCCGTGTATGCAAAAGATTTTCATTCTCTTTTTCTTAGTGCACTAAGGAATAACTGTAAAAAGATTCTCGTTTTACCATACGCCTCACTCTCTTCGCTTGCCCGTGGACCGGCGACGTTCAACTCCTTGATTTGCTTGTCTTCAATGAATTCGACGAGCTCTTCCAGTTGGACCTGTAAGTTTTCGTCTCTTAGGTCCAACAAAAGAGAAGGCTTGTTGAATTTGGCGCAACAGGAAACGGTAAACTTCGTGCCTCCGGAGATTTCGCCCAGATGAAGGATCAGGGTCGCATCGCTATCAAGGACATTTGCTTCGGTTCTCTCGTCATACCCCGCGTCCTGCAACTCAACCAATGGATAACGGTCGGGTATTTTGCCATCCTCCGCCTTTCTTCCTTCAGGACACCAACCGCCTACGGCGATCAAGCTTTGCAAACAGACATCCAATACCGCGCGGTCAACGCCGGTTTGCCCTCCCGTACGAAATTTCATGCAAGAAAACTTTTGTATAACCGGAAAGCTTCTATTTTTCGGAAGAATCTCCAATTTGATTATTGGCTATACGGGATCCGGAAACGGATTTATCGATTTGGAAAGGATTCGCATTCAAAGCGTAGCCCCGATTTTGCGAAGCGATCACCTTGGCCCCTGAAGCAAGCAGGGCCTTTCGCCAACCGAGAAATTCATTGCCATGGGCAACGACTTCCGCTCCGGGCAAAGCCCACATCGCGGAGGATGGCCCTCTTCCGCCTTTGCTGCCAGGATCCGGTTTGATTACGTTTCCTTCAGCAAGCACAGTTCCGGCACACCGGATACTCGCGACCCCGCCTCCGGTAAGTTGATTGTCAGTTAATTCCGCGCGGGATCCTTCGAAAACCATAATCAACGGAGGCATCCCACCGGACCTTGAAATTTCGTTTCCGACCAACTGTACGTTCCATCCCTTTCTAATACCCACCCCAACCAACGCATTGTCATGAATTCGATTTCCCACGCATTTCGAAACCGAATCGGCGGAAGTCTCATCAAAGCCCAACCCGGAAGCGCCATTATGATGAATGTGATTATCCATGAGAAAAGTCTCCACCACTTCCCGATGACCTATGCCAGCCGCTTTGTTTTCATAGCATTCATTTCCGATGATCAAAGCGGATGCACCCGTTTGAAGCCCAATGCCGGTCAACGCATTTTGGTAACAACGATTCCCCCTGATGATGGCATAAGCTTCATCACTCACCCCAATTCCCGTCATTGCGTTGTCATGGCAGTCGTTGTCAATGATCATTGGTCGTGTCTCATATCCGGTTCGTACTCCGATCCCCGCCCTGCGGTTGTTATGACAGTGATTTTTCCGAACAACGGGGCATGCTCCCTCACTGATTCCTATTCCAGCACGGATATTATTGTGGCAATGGTTGGATAAAATCAAGGGGTGTCCGCCTTCCATTCCAATTCCCGCGTAGAAATTTTCATAACAGTGATTTCCCACAACTTCTCCCCGAGAACCAGCCATGTAACCTATACCGCCTCCCATGTTACGGAAACAGGTATTTCCTTTAACCTTAACCACGGCCGGTGCCTTTCTGGAGGCCACGGCAATTCCGGTGTTTCCGTTATGATGAACAATGCAATTGAGGATCACGGCGTTTACGCCGTCGGCACCGATTGCAGGCGCATTGTAACCTCCGATTCGATCGTAGGACTGGTCCCTACCCTTGGTTTGAAAGTGTTTGTTCCATGAATCATAATCATATTTGCCCATACCCGTAACGGTTATTCCATCGACTACGGAACCCTCTCCCAATTCGATTCCCGCGTCTTCGGATACCTCTCCCTTGCCATCCAGAATTACGAGCTCCGCACGTTTCAATCCGACCTTACCCTTTTCATCGTTTCCAGCGCTTCGGAGGGTCACTCCATCTGGAATTTTGATTCGTTCGAAATAGGTGCCCGGAGACACGACGACCCAATCTCCCTCTTTGGCTTGATCAAGGGCTTGGCCGATGGATTTACAATCTTTGGGGACTTTAATTTCAGCACCATGGGAACAAAGAATTCCAGCTAGTATAAATTGAAAGATTAGGAGGGCTGATTTATTCATGATCTGGAGAAATTAGAAATTGGATCGAGTAAAGATCCATTCAAATTTGGAATCAAGATTGGTTTCGATGATTCGTAAAGAATAATTTCCACTTGATTGGATTTGGGCAACTGTCGCATATCGACAGAAAATATACGCAAAAGTTTATGCTAAAACCTTGAAGCTCAGATATTCAAGCATAAGATAATCCATATACGGCATGTCCTATCTGAATACACAATTATCTCCTTCTCGAAGAACCTTCCTTCAAAAGGCGGCGGGTGGATTTGGCGGACTTGCTCTATCTTCGATGTTCTGTACTGAAGGAACTCCCTTGGAATGCACCCATTTTCCTGCCAAAGCCAAACGGGTCATTCAGATCTTTTGCTCGGGAGGACTGAGTCATGTCGACACCTTCGATTACAAGCCCGAACTTGAAAGGCGTGCCGGCACCCCCTTTGATCCGGATGGCAAATTGCAATTCTTTGCATCCAAACCGGGCAACTGCCAGCCCAGTTTTTGGAAATTCAGAAGACATGGCCAGTCCGGTATCTGGATGAGTGATTTGCTCCCCAAGCTCGCAACCTGTGTGGACGACATGGCCTTCATTTATTCGATGCAGAGTAAAACCGCCCTGCACGGTCCCGGTAACTTCATGATGAACACTGGCCAGATCCTGCCCGGGTTTCCCAGCATGGGATCCTGGGTGACCTACGGACTGGGTTGTGAAACCGACAACCTACCATCCTTTGTCGTTCTTCCGGACAAAAGAGGACTCCCCCCGGGTGGCATCATCAATTGGGGAGCCGGATTTCTTCCCGCCCAACATCAAGCGACCACTGTAAACGTAAACGACCCTGATCAGCCCATCGCTGATCTTTTCCCTCCAAAGTCTTTTGAAATGGCAAGTCCCGCCCGTGACCGGGCAGGTCTGTCACTTCTTGATAAACTTAACAAAATTCACAAGTCCCCACGCAACGGAAACACCGAATTGGAAGCCCGCATAAAGGCTTATGAAATGGCGGCCAGACTCCAATTGAGTGCACCCGAAGTGACAAATATAAAGGGAGAATCCGAAGCCACGAAAAAACTGTACGAATTGGAACACCCAGACATTGGTT